>CAYNFN010000453.1:0-6079 GCA_964396485.1 uncultured Alcaligenaceae bacterium | reverse complement strand
CCCGCCTTCCGCCTTCCGCCTTCCGCCATCATCCTTGCCTTCAGGAGCAACCCGCACTTGAGCGGATTCGCTCCATTCGGTCTGCTCGGTGGCACCTTCGACCCCATCCATTTCGGGCATCTGCGGCTGGCGCAGGAACTTGCGGACGCGCTGGGCCTGGCACGCGTGCGTTTCATCCCCACCGGGACCCCGCCGCACCGCAACTCGCCACAGGTGAGCGGCGCGCACCGCCTGCAAATGGTGCGCATAGCAATCGCCGGCAATCCCGTGTTCGAAGCGGACGACCGGGAAATCCGCCGCGAGGGCATCAGCTACACCTACGATACCTTGACCGAATTGCGCAACGACCTGGGAGACCGTCCGCTCTGCCTGCTGATGGGTGCGGACGCATTTGCCGCGCTTACCACCTGGCATCGCTGGCAGGAGTTGTTCGACCTCGCCCACGTGGTGATCGCGTATCGGCCGGGGTTTCGGCTGCAGGAGCTACAGGCCGCGCTGCCCGCGCCGCTGCGAAAAATCTACCTGCAGCGCCTGGCCGACGCACCCGGCATGCTGCGTGCGAGCGCAGGGTCAATTGTTACTCGCGAAATCACAGCGCTCGACATCTCGGCCACCCACATTCGCGCCATGCTGGCGCAGGGCTCCAGCCCGCGCTATCTGGCCCCGGATACCGTTCTGGAATACATTGGCCACAACCAACTTTACAAGGATCGCAATGCACGCTGAAGCCATCAAGCAGGCCGTCGTTGAAGCGCTCGAGGAAATCAAGGCAACCGATATCACGGTGCTGGATGTAAGGCAGATGACCTCGCTGTTCGACTACATGATCGTCGCCAGCGCCGGATCAACCCGACAGACCAAGGCTCTGGCGAACAACGTGCAGGATAAACTCAGAAAGTTCGGCGCCCGTGTCCTCGGTGTCGAGGGCGAACAGACGGGCGAGTGGGTGCTGGTCGACCTCGGCGAGATCATCGTCCATGTGATGCAGCCGGCGGTGCGCGCCTACTACAACCTTGAGCAACTGTGGGGCGGAACGCCGCCCTTCCCGCACCCGACCAATTGGCGAAACGCGCCCGGAGTCGAACCGTCGCGCGCTCTGTAACCAATGGGACGGCGGCCGCCTTGTGAAGCTGCACGTCATCACAGTAGGGCATAAGCCGCCCGACTGGGTTGCGGCGGGGTTCGAAGAGTATTCGCGCCGCATGCCGCGATCCGCACGCATCGCTCTCACCGAGATCAAGCCCGTCTCCCGCAGCCGCCAGACCCCCTCCAAAGCCTCGGTTGCCCGGGTCCTTGCCGGCGAGAAATCCCGCATTCTTGCGGTCATTCCCTCCGGCTGTGTGAAAATAGCGCTCGACGAACGCGGAAAGCAACTCTCCACCGCCGAACTGGCCCGCAAGCTGGCGGGCTGGATGCAGGGGGGGCGCGATGTGGCGTTCGTGATCGGCAGTGCGGACGGGCTGGATCGGGACCTGAAGGCGGGCGCCGATCTGCTGTTGTCGCTCTCGGCAATGACGCTCCCGCACGCGCTCGTACGCGTGCTGCTTGCCGAGCAGCTCTACCGCGCGCTTTCGCTGATCCAGAACCACCCGTACCACCGCGATTGACGGCGCCGCACCCGGCGCCAACCGATAACGAGATTTCGAAAACAGCAACCGTGGCGTCGCTGGAAAAACACATCTACCTTGCCTCGCGCAGCGCGCGGCGCCGCGATCTGCTCAAGCAGATGGGCGTGAACTTCGAAATGCTGCTGGTGCGCGAAGGTGCCAGACGGGACGCGGATTTCAACGAATCCGAGCTTCCGGGGGAAACGCCGCGCGAGTACGTGGTGCGGGTGGCGCGCCTCAAGGCCGAGGCGGGCTGGTTGCGCCTGGAACAGCGCCGTCTGACGCGCCATCCGGTGCTTGCCGCCGACACCACGGTCGCCCTGGGCGACACCATCCTCGCCAAACCCAAGGACCGCGAGGACGCGATCGCCATCCTGAAGCAGCTTTCCGGAACCGTTCACCACGTCTATACCGCCATGGCGATCAAGTTCTATGACTCGCTGCAGGAAGCGCTTTCGGTGACCGAGGTGCGCTTCCGCGAACTCTCGGACGACGAAATCCGGCGTTACGTCGCCACCGGGGAACCGCTGGACAAGGCCGGCGCCTACGGCATCCAGGGCAAGGCATCGATGTTCATCGAGTCCATCAACGGCAGCTACACCGGCGTGGTCGGCCTGCCGGTATTCGAAGCCGCGCGCCTGCTGGGCCACTTCGGCTTCCAGCTCCTGTGAACGAAGAAATCCTGATCAACGTCACACCGCAGGAAACGCGCGTTGCGGTGATGCAACAGGGCGCGGTCCAGGAATTGCACGTGGAGCGCAGCGGTAGCCGCGGTCTGGTCGGCAACATCTATCTCGGCGAAGTAAGCCGGGTGCTGCCGGGAATGCAGTCGGCTTTCATCCAGATCGGGCTGGACCGCGCGGCGTTCCTGCACGTCGCCGACATCTGGGGCCACCGCCAGAACCACGAAGAGGCCAAGCCGATCGAACGCATCCTGCACGACGGCCAGAAGCTGCTGGTGCAGGTCATCAAAGATCCGATCGGCACCAAGGGCGCGAGGCTTTCCACCCAGGTGAGCATCGCCGGGCGGCTTCTGGTCTACCTGCCGCAGGAATCCCACATCGGCATCTCGCAGCGCATCGAAGACGAGGCCGAGCGCGCGCTGCTCAGGGAAAAGCTGCAACATCTCATTCCGGCGGACGAGCCGGGCGGCTTCATCGTCCGCACCATGGCGGAAACGGCGAGCGAGAAGGAGCTCGGCACCGACATCGTGTACCTGCGCAAGCTCTGGTCCGACATCAGGGAGACGGCCGCCACCGCCAACGCCCCGGCGCTGCTGTACCAGGACCTGACGCTGAGCCTCAGGGTGCTGCGCGACTTCGTGAACGACCAGTGCGACCGCGTCCTGGTGGATTCGCGCGAAACCTTCCAGCGCATGCAGGCGTTCGCCAACGACTACACGCTGTCTTTCGCCGACCGCATCCAGCATTACTCCGGCGACCGGCCGCTGTTCGATTTGTACGGCGTTGAGGACGAGATCGAGCGGGCGCTGGCCCGTCGCGTGCCGCTCAAGTCCGGCGGCTATCTCATCATCGACCAGACCGAGGCGCTGACCACCATCGACGTCAATACCGGCGGTTTCGTCGGCGGTCGCACCTTCGACGACACCATATTCAAGACCAACCTGGAAGCCGCGCAGGTAATCGCGCGCCAGCTCAGGCTGCGCAACCTGGGCGGGATCATCATCCTCGATTTCATCGACATGGACAACGAAGTGCACCGCGATGCGGTGCTCTCCGAGTTCAATAAGGCGCTCGCCCTCGACCGCACCCGCTTGACTGTGAACGGCTTCACCCAGCTCGGCCTGGTGGAGATGACCCGCAAGCGCACCCGCGAGAGCCTCGCCCACATACTGTGCGAGCCCTGCCCGACCTGCCAGGGGCGCGGCGAGGTGAAAACCGCGCAGACGATCTGCTACGAAATCCTGCGCGAGCTGTTGCGCGAGGCACGCCAGTTCGATGCCCGCGAGTTCCGCATCCTCGCCTCGCAGATGGTGATCGACATGTTCCTCGACGAGGAATCGCAGAGCCTGGCGATGCTCGAGGAATTCATCGCCAAGCCGATTTCACTTCAGGTGGAAACGATCTACACGCAGGAGCGGTACGACATTATTCTCATGTGAGGCTCTAGGCGCGAGGCGCGAGATCGAGGAGCGATCTTCGACCGCACTAAACGCGGTCAGCGCAAAGGGACACAAAGGAAAAGTCGGAATCTGTAGCCCATCAATCTACCTTGAGGCCGGCAGCCTTGAGCCGTCTCCTGAGACGCCCCACTTCCTCGATCAAATCCACCACCAGGGCAGCGAGTTCCTGGTCGGCATCGAAATCCCGTTCCAGCGCAGCAAGCCGGCGCGCGCGCGCCAGGTCGGCACTGAAGAAGCGCCATTCGACAGATTGCATCGAAGCGCTGCCCAGGAGTCCGGCTTCCACCCTCTCCACGATCCACCCGGGCTCGACCGCGCAGGCCCGCGCCAGGTCCTCCACGGTCAACGCGACTTCGTCCAGCACAACGCCGGCCAGAATGTCATCTTGCGCCATGGCTCACACCCCCAATTTCTGACGCGGATTGAACGCGAGCTCCCGCGCCATGGTTTGGTAAATTTGCCGCGCCTTGTCCGTGTCGGCGGGCGGCAGCACGACTTCCAGCACCAGATACAGATCCCCGGGTGGATTTCCGGGAATGCCGCGCTCTTTCAGGCGCAGCCTGCGGCCAGCTTGAGAGCCGGCGGGCACTTTTACCTGCACATTTCCCGAAGGCGTAGGCACTTCGATGGTTGCGCCAAGAGTGGCTTCCCAAGGGGCCACCGGGACGGTTTCGTACACATCCCGCCCTTCGACGCGCTAGCGGGGGTCGGGGCTGAAATGCACTTCCAGATACAAATCGCCTGCCGCACCGCCGCCCGTGCCGGGGCTGCCTTGTCCGGCGAGACGAATGTGCTGGCCCTCCTTCACACCCTTGGGAATCTGCACATTGAGGCTTCGCTCGCCGGTCACCACGCGGCCTGACGCGTCCAGCTTGGCCGCACGCAGAGTGATCGTCCGTGTTGCCCCGTGATAGGCGTCCGATAGATCGATCAGGATCCCGGCGTGGTGGTCCCCACCGCGCAGCTGATAATCTCCAGCGCCACGGCCGGCACGGCCGAAGAGGCTGGCAAAGAAGTCGCTGAAATCCGCCGCCTGCCCGCCCTGCGCGCCGTCGCCCGAAAACTCGAATCCCGCGTCCCAGCCAGGCGGCGGCTGAAACTCCTGTCCCGTCTGCCAGCGGCTGCCCAGTTGGTCATAGGCCGCTCGCTTTTCAGGATCGGAAAGCACTGCGTAAGCCTCGTTGACTTCCTTCATGCGCTTTTCCGCATCCGGCTCCTTGCTTACATCCGGATGGTATTTGCGGGCCAGTTTGCGGTAGGCCTTCTTGATTTCATCCGCAGTCGCGGTCTTCTCGACACCGAGGATCTGGTAGTAATCCTTGAATTCCACTTGGCCGCTTCCCGAAGTTTGTTGCGCTGTTGAACTCCGTCTTCGCTTTTTCAGCGGATCAAATTAGGATGGACTCCAACATTTCCAAGGCCACTACGGCAAGGAGCCCTTCTCAAAAATCTCAATGTCGGGCGGATAGACCATCCAGGGAACGCCGGACCTGGTCCAGACGTGCCGCTCGATCCCGAGCCAAGCGGGGTCGTCAAACGTTGCACCGGAGACCGTGCGGCCGCCGGGTGACTGTTCGGAGGCCAATGTCACCGTGGTGCCGCAGCGCGGGCAGAACTCGAGCCGGATCCAGCGATGGCATTCGTCGGAACGGTACTCGTAGGTTGAAAGCGGGCTGCCGGTGATTTCGAGGTACTCGTCCTTGAAATGGGCGACCACCGCGAACGCGCTGCCGGTGCGCCGCTGGCAGTCCGTGCAATGGCACACCGACGCCCGCGCGGGCTTGCCTTTCGCCCGGTAGCGAACCGAACCGCAGAGACAGCCTCCTTCGTGGATCTGCGACATCGTCGCACCTCCTCGCCCGGCAAAGCGGGTTCGCAAGTACCGGCACGGAGCTTGCCGGTGCGTGGGCAATTCGCCACGCTGAAGATGAAACCGAGTTCTCTGTGATCACCGTGTGCTCTGTGGCTAAGAAGGGTCTGCGCTGAGTACTGAGCAAAAAACAGTACTCGGTGCTGAGTGCTGAGAAAACCAGCGAAGCTTTCGCCTTTCCTTCGTGTCCTTCGCACCCCTCAAGGGGGTACTGAACTGAGTGCCTTCGTGGTGAGATTTTCGGTACTTTCTTACCCCTTACTGGGCAAGTCTCAGCGATCCCTGCACACTTTTTTGACATCGATGTGACCAAGTCTTAGCGTTGGCTGAACGACCTTCAGGATGCTTCTCAAAACTTCCCAAACTGTTTTATAGAGGGAAATCATGGCATTCTTGGTCCGAATCGGTTGCACGATGCTTGCAATGGCATTGCGAACGCGTTCAGTGATCGCTGAGACA
>CAYNFN010000452.1:0-7950 GCA_964396485.1 uncultured Alcaligenaceae bacterium | reverse complement strand
CCGTACTCATCCGGAGTTTCCTCACCAGAGCACGAGCAACCAGTGGTTCGATGAATCGCAGACGGAGAGCTACCGGATGCTCGGGCTTCATACCATTGATGAGATGTGCGAGGGCTGGCCGGGCGGTTCGCTGGACGATTTCCGCCAGCACGTCGAGCGCGAGTATCTGGGGACCAAGCTTCCGGATCAGGATGTAAAGGTCGACTCGGGCGCCGGGCTACATCGCGAGTGACGTCGAGATGTTCGGCGGATAACGGCTGAGGGCCTGACCGCCTCGACCCCATGACCGCATGTAGAAAGCTGTTAGCGATTTTTCGAGGTATCCGAAGGCCGGTTACGTCCGGCACACTCCTGTAGTCAAAACAAATCATGAAAACATACCGAGAGGAGCAAGATATGTCTACGTTGCGACTGGCTCAGGAAACCATCCCACCGGGCGAAGCTGAATATACGGAAGATCTTATCGCAACCATGAAAGGACAAATGATCAAGGACAATCCGACCGGGATCATGCGCCGCGACGCACACGCCAAAATGCATGGCGTCGTCAGAGCGGAATTCATCGTCGGGCCGAACCTGCCGCCGGAATTGCGCATCGGCGTGTTCAAGGAACCAAAAACCTACCAGGCATGGATCCGTTTCTCCAACGGGGCAGGCCCTATCAAGCCGGACAAAGACAAAGACATTCGCGGCATGGCGATCAAATTGATGGGCGTTCCGGGGGAAAAAATACTCGCGGAGGAAAAAAACGAACAAACCCACGATTTTATTCTGGCCAGCACCAACGTGTTCATGACCAAGGACGTGAAAGAAACCAGTGACGGGGCCAAAGCGTTGTTCGGCAGCATTTTCGCGAAAATCTGGTTTTTGACACATTTGCGCGTGGGCTGGAACTTTTACAAGTCGAATCGCAAATTCGCCAACCCGCTGCAGATTCGCTACTTCAGTTGCACACCCTACAGGTTCGGTAACCATGGCGCGGTCAAGTATTCAGCCATTCCGCAATTCTTGACGCCCGATACGATTCCGGACGATCCAGCCGACGACTATCTGCGCCTGGCTATGATGAAGCAACTGAAAGATGGCGACGCGTTGTTTGACTTTGCCGTGCAATTGCAGACCGACGCCGATGCGATGCCGATCGAGGATGCGGGATACGAATGGCCTGAGTCGATGTCGCCGTTCCGCAAAGTCGCGACGATCAGGATCAAGCAGCAGGACTTTACCAGCGCCGAACAGACGGAATTCGGGGAGAATCTGTCGTTCTCGCCCTGGCATGCGTTGCCCGAGCATCGGCCCCTTGGCGGCATCAACCGGGCGCGTAAAGTGATTTATGCGCATATTTCGACGTATCGGCATATGCGCAATCAGGCGGACAGGAAGGAGCCGAGCAGTTGGGAGATTGGTCTTCGCCCGGCCAGCAAGGCCCCAAGCATGAAGACCGCTGCCAGGCCGGTGGCTTCCCCCGATGCGATGAAGGCGCTCGAGGACCGCGACTTCCCGCTTGCGATCGCGATCCTCGAGTCCGAGCTGGCCAGGCAACCCGGTGCTGACGTGCACGCGTTGCTTGCGCTGGCGTATTTTCAGAGCGAACAATACGAGCCGGCGGCCAAGCACTATGCGGCGGCCCTGAAACTCGACCCGGATCACGCCGACTGGCCTGACATGCTCGCGCTCGCGCAGGCCAACGCGACCGCAGCGATTCACGTGCATGTGCCCGAGTTGGTCTACTTCGACCGCGACAAGTTGCTCGCCGCGCCGGCCGTGAGCGCGCTGCCCACGCCGCTGCCGCCGCTGCCGCCGCCGGGCCTTGCTGGGCGCATGCGCATCGCGCTCGGCGAAGCACTCGGCAAGGTCGCCACCCTGCTCGTGGAAATCGTCACGCAACTGTGGGGCCGGTTCGCCGGCTATCGCGACGCGGTGTGGACCAACTGGTATCGGCGCTCGCTGACGCTCGCGATTCTCACGCTCGCCTATATGCGCGAGCAGCTCAATGCGCACAACCTCGGGACGAGCTATCCGGACGGCGTCCTCACGGGTTTTCAGCACAAGGGCCAGACGCCGCCGCCGGGGGTCACGCATTTTCGTACGGCGGACGGCAGCTGGAACAACCTGGAGGATCCCAAGGAAGGCGCGGCCGGCACGCGGTTTCTGCGCAACGTCGATCTTGCCGCGATCCGGCCAGAAACCGGCACGCAACTGCTCACGCCGAACCCGCGCGAGATCAGCCGCAAGCTGCTCACCCGCGACACGGACAAGACGGGTGCACCGGTGATGAAGGAGGTCCCCTTTCTCAACCTGCTGGCAGCCTCGTGGATCCAGTTCATGAACGGCGACTGGATCAACCACGGCGAGATTCGCTATACGGACGTGATCGAGGTGCCGCTGCCCGAGGACGACCCGGCGCGTGATCGCTACTGGCAGACGAAGATGTTCATCGGCAAGACCCAGGCCGACCCCACGCGCATGGACGGCAGCGAGCAAGCCGCGACGAGTTCGATCAACGAGGTCACGCACTGGTGGGACGGCTCGCAGATCTACGGCAGCGATCAGGCCACGCAGGATCGGCTGCGCAGCGGCGTGGACGGCAAACTGCGGTTGAATAGCGACGGCACGCTCCCGCTCGACCGCAAGGGCGTCGAGGAAACCGGCTTCACGCGCAACTGGTGGGTCGGTCTGGCGATGTTGCACACGCTGTTCGTGCGCGAACACAACGCGGTGTGCGACCACCTCAAGGCCGCCTACCCGGGCTGGGACGACAACCGGCTCTTCAACGTGGCGCGGCTCGTCAACGCCGCCGTGATGGCGAAAATCCACTCCGTCGAGTGGACACCGGCCATTCTGCCCAATCCCGCACTCGATGCGGCGCTGAATGCGAACTGGTTCGGCATACTCACCAATCTTCTGCACACGGGCAAGGCGCGCAAGACCGTCGCCGACATCAATGTGAACAACCCCGAGCTGGGCGGCGTCGTCGGTAATCAGATCGAAAAACACGGGCGCGGCTTCGGGCTTTCCGAGGAATTCACGGAGGTCTACCGCCTGCACTCGCTGCTGCCCGAGAAGCTCGCGCTGCGCCGGCGCCAGGGCAACGGGGCCGCCGAGCTGGTGCCGTTTCAGCAGACGCGCCAGTCCGGCTCGGGGAAGATCACGCGCCGTTATGCGCTCGCCGACCTGTTTTTTTCCTTCGGCACGCAGCACCCGGGTCAGCTCGTCCTGAACAATTATCCGCGCTTCATGCAGGCGCTGAGCATTCCCGGAAATCCGTTCTTCGACATGGGCACCGTGGACATCGTGCGTGCACGCGAACGCGGCGTGCCGCGCTACAACGAATTTCGCCGTCAGCTTGGCCTGAATCCGATCCGCACATTCGAGGATCTCACGGACAATGTCGAGCACGTGCGCAAACTGAAGGAGGTTTACGGCGGCGCTGCGGATGACGTGGAAAAACTCGACCTGCTCATCGGCACGCTGGCCGAGGGGTATCGACCGAAGCTGTTTGGTTTCGGGGAGACGATGTTCCAGATCTTCATCCTGAATGCCACGCGCAGATTGCAGGCCGATCGCTTCTATACCGACTGCTACAACGCGGACATCTATACACCCGAGGGTCTGCGCTGGATCGACGCCACGGACTTCAAAACCGTGATTCTGCGCCACTATCCGGAGCTGGCATCGACCGGGCTCGCGAACATCAAGAACGGGTTTGAACCTTGGGACACCGGCGAGGCGCTCGATCCCTTGAGCCATCCCCTGCGCGCCTGCGATCCGGAATTGAGGGCCGACCCCTGGCGCGGCGACGCGCATCGCCGCCATGGGTAGTGCGGGTGAGCCAAATGCGAATCAACGTCATGAATGCAATTTGTTGTCCCCATACCCCACATTGAGAAGGCATTTGCGATGTTGCTCTGGGCATAACGGTTCACAAGGCTTGACAACATTTAGTGGCTCAGCGCTCAATGCACTCGCGTGTCTGCCAAGACTGTCGATGCTTTTAGCCGGAGAGTCGCCCTATGTGGTTCGTTCGAAAATGGTTCTGGAACGTATTCGGGTGGATTAAGTTCGCGGGCAACAAGCCTCAGACGATCCCGCTTCCACCAAAGGCGGACCATGTCATCAAACCGGTCCCGCTGAGCGAGGCAATTCCCGGCCTTCCGATCAAGACCATCCTGACCTGCCATCCCAAGGACATACCGGCGGACGAGAGGTCCTTGGTGCATAGTTTGTTCTTCAAGGTCCAGCTCTGGCTCTATTCGGTCTTTCCGCCGATGCAGCCCGGCCTGCCTCCTGTCGACCCTGACCCCGCTCAAGCATTCAGACACGCTTATACGTGGCTGCACAGAACGAAATTCGATCCTCCTGTGCTCCCTGCGGAATTCTACGGGAGCCCCGATCTCGGATCCCTCGCGGTCCGTGGACCCTACGCCGGCTATTTGGAAAAGGACAGCGACGGGATCTATAAATGGGATCTCGCGCGGCTCGGGGATTACGAGCACCACGTAGGGCTGCACAAGCTTGGCGTAAAGGTGCTCTTCCGGGTCGATCCCCTTGCTCGCGCGCTCCAGGCTTTTCAGATTGACAGCACGCTGGGGTCGGCAGGCCCCGGGGATCCAACGTGGGAAATCTCGAAGAAGATTGCCCTCTGTGCCCTCAGCACGCATACGTCCCTGGTGCGCCACTTCAATTGGCTGCACCTCGCGGGCGGCGCGCACCTGGCTATCGCTACTCGCAACCGCCTCCCGCCGAAGCATCCATTGTGCCGGCTCCTTTGGCCGTACATGTACGCAACACAGGCAAACGGCGACTTGGTGACCCGGGGCCAGATGCTCCCAGGTGGGGAATTCGAGACCGTCTTCAGTTTGACTTTCGAGGGTATGTGCAAGCTCTTCGAGGAGACGTATCGCGAGTTCCGCATCGTGACCAATGATCCGGAAGAAGACGCCAAAGCACGGCAGATCCGCAACCAAGGTTTCGACACGCCGACGCAGGAGAACCTCGAAGCGCTGTTCATCATCATCCATGAGCACGCCAGAAACTACCTGCGAATCTACTACCCGGACTTTCAGCCAGGATCAAGCACCATGGCGATCAGAAGCGATGCGCCGATCCTGGCATGGCTCGATGAGTTGAACCGCTTGATCCCCAACGGCGTAGAGGCCTCCCGCACCAATGTAACCTTCGATAGTCTGGCGCGGCTGGTTGCCCGCTTGATGCACATGGTGACGGCCCAGCACGAAATCCTCGGCGGCTTTCTGTGGAACTACCAACTGTGGACCCATCGGCAGCCCGTCCGCGTTTACACGAATGGCCAGAGCGAGCCGCTCGATGTCTACCAGCGCCTCGTCAACGCCAACTACATCCTTAACGTGAAACGACGGGAGCTGATGTACGATTTTTCCTACCTGGCCCTCGATGCGGCGGGCGAGAGGGCATTCGTCAACTTCATTGAGGCGTTGAAGACGCTCCAGGAAGCGATGGAACAGGAGCCCCAGACGGTGTGGAAGCTCTATCCCCAGGCACTCAAAGTGAATATCAATGCGTAGCGATTGATCGAAGCTGTCAAAGGAGTGGGTCACCATGCGAAAACGTGTTCTCTGGCTGCTCGTGATTGTAGTGGTCCTGGCTGTTGGTCTGTCCGTATGGCGCCATTGGCACGGCGTGCCGGAAGACTTTGCCAATATGGAGGCGGAGTTCAAATACGGATCTATAGGTGCGGATCTTCCGCTGGCGCGAGCACCCATTCCCTATTGGATTTTTAGGGTGCTCCCGGAAATGTTCCCTCCGTCGGCTGCTGTCGGAGACGCACAGTGGTACCGGCCCAAGAATGACAAGGAAGGCTATGCCGCCTTCGGGCTCGTGACGGAAGCGGTCATGGCCCGGCCGCGAGACTTCATCGAGGGACAGACGGAGCCCTTCGACCGGCCGATCGGCTTTTCCAAACGGACCGTCTTCGGGATCGACTTCATCGGGGTGAACTGCGCCTTCTGCCACACGACCACGCTTCGAAAGATGGCTGGAGACCAGCAGGATATCGTCCTCGGGGGGACAGGCAATACCGTCGATATCGAGCAGTATTTCCTGTATCTGTTCGCAGCGACGACGAATGAGCACTTCAACACCGACGAGGTAATGAAAAAGATCCTCGGGCAGAAGCCGGACATGAACCTCCTTGAACGGTTCGTGTACCGGGTAGTGATCTATTTCCTCCCCACCTATATCGCCCATTTGAAAAAACAGTTTGATTTCATTGCTCCCAATAGCTCTTATCGGCTGCCGGAATTCGGGCCGGGGCGCGTTGATACCTGGGCTTCGTACAAAAGGGTGTTCGTCGATCCGCCGCAACACGACAAGATACCGGGCATCGTCGATTTTCCACCCATCTGGAATCAAAAAGCCCGGGTGGGTATGCGCATGCATTGGGACGGCAATACCGACGTGCTGGAGGAGCGGAACATCATTTCCGCTCTGGCCCTGATCGGCAAAAGTCTTGACTCCCTGGACTTCCCGCGCGTAATGCGGATTTCCGATTGGATGATGGGGCTGATTCCACCGCGATACGAGGATCGGATACCCTCGAAAGCCCTGCCTAAGAACAAGCCGCGCATTCAATGGGACCTGGCGGAACGAGGCGCAAGCTTGTTCGGAAGCAATTGCGCGCAGTGCCATGCTCCCGGAGGCGACCGAATCGGCAGGGTTGAACCGAAGGAGGATCTCGCTACGGACGACAACCGGATCAGGGCGTTTACTCCCGAATTGGCCGATGGCTTGAACCGCCTCGGGACCGGCACCTGGGCGCTGCGCAACTTCAAGCTCCAGAACGGCTACGTTAATACGCTGCTCGACGGCATCTGGCTGCGAGCCCCCTATCTGCACAACGGCTCGGTGCCGACCCTGCGCGACTTATTGAACGAACCGGCAAAGCGTCCGAAACGATTCTGTCGGGGGAGCGACGTGTACGACTGGAAAAACGTGGGATTTATCACCCCCCCCATCGCCGGCAAGAAGGGGGCTGAGAGCTGCGGAGAATTCTTCCTCTACGATACGTCCGTCGCCGGCAACAGCAATCGCGGGCACCTCTATGGCACCTATCTCGGTGAGAAGGACAAACAGGCGCTCATTGAATTTCTCAAGACTTTGTAGACTCGCATACGGTACCCTCTAGGATCTTTCGTTTTTTGGCTCCCACATAACCAAAAGGTTAGTGTCCGCCGAAACAAATCGCTTCGCGCTGTGTTTTCTCGGCGCCCTTAAGGTGAAACACTCAAGGGAACACTTGGAGCTGAAGCTGCTGCGTCAAACGCTCTTGTCGCTGGCCGGAGGCCAGCCGGTTTTAGCTGCGTGAGCACAGAATAGAAAACGGGCGCATGGACTGCGCCCGTATGCAATACGCGTAAGAACATGGCCAGGAACTGCAGAGGACACGGGCAGTTGGCGGCTCGATCCTTGGTCTGCGGACAGATTGTCGCCCGCCGCAAGCGCGCCATGTTGTCAAAAATTGTAAATGCAGGATTGGCCGATCACTACAGGAAGTCCTGCGCGCGGCCGTAACTCGAAATGCCGGCCAGGAGCCGCAGCAGGGCATAGGCCGCCTTGGTAGCCATCCGCATCCGCAGGCCCTTGCGCGCCCAGCGTTCACGCTCAATCGGTTTCGCGCCGGTCTCGATCGCAGCCATCAGACTGCTGCGCAATTCCCGCGCGAACGTCGGATCCAGCACCGCCACGTTCGCCTCGCGGGCCAGCATCAGGCTGACCGGATCGAAGTTCGACGAGCCGACGGTAGCCCACGAATCATCGACCACGGCGACTTTTGCGTGCAGGAAATTGCGGGTGTACTCGTGGATCTCCACGCCGGCGTCGAGGAGCTCGCTGTACAGTGCGCGGCAGGCATAGTGCACCAGGATATACTCCACCCTTCCCTGAAGCAGCAACGTCACCCGCACCCCGCGCCGG
>CAYNFN010000451.1:0-4681 GCA_964396485.1 uncultured Alcaligenaceae bacterium | reverse complement strand
TGGCAGGCTTCGGTCACTTCATGCTGATCAAGGCGCTGGAACTGGAGAACGCATCGTTCCTGTCGCCGCTCGGGTATATCCAGTTGCTGTGGGTGATCCTGTTCGGCTTCCTGGCCTTCGGCGATCTGCCGGATGCGCGTTCGCTGATCGGCATGGCCATTGTCGTCGGCAGCGGGTTGTACGTGGCGCTCGGCCATCGATTCAAGCCGCGGGAAGAGCCGGAGACGGCGATAGAATAAACGCCCACCTCACCCCGGCCCTGCTGCGCTTCAAGTGTTCCCTTGTCTCCCCCCTCAAGGGCGGAGAGGGTGAAAAGGCAGGAGCGAGCGACCGAGTGGTCGCCCGTTTTGTTGTTGGCACCCTCTCCACTCCGTGGAGAGGGCGGGGGGTGAGGCGATTATCTGATGTCGCTCGGGCTGAACCCCGGTGCGCCCTTGCGAGAGGCCTTGCCAATATCGCTTTCGGTGTCGGACTGAAGCAGGCTTTCGAGTTCCTGCACCGCTTCCTTGCTGCTCTGAATCAACTGGGTCTCGTCGTGGTAAACGGCGTGCTGGCGCGCCAGGAATTGCTCGTCATGGCCACGAAAGGTGGCGACCGCATCCTGTGCCTCCCACTCCGTCAGGCCTAGCCCGCGCAATGCTTGTTGCGTGAGCTCGAGGGACGACACGTAGGTCTCGCGTATCAGGTAGTCCACGCCGATGTCCATCAGCCGGTAGGCATGGAAACGGTTGCGTGCCCGGGCGTAGATGCGAAGATTCGGGAAATGCTTCTTCGCCGTTTCCGCGGTGCGCAGCGAGGACTCCACGTCGTCGATTGCCAGCACCAGAATTTCCGCCCTGTCCGCCTTTGCGGCAAGCAACATGTCGAGCCGTGAGGCGTCGCCGTAGTAGGCGCGGCTGCCGAAGCGGCGCACCGCTTCGATCTGCTCCGCGCTCTTGTCGAGCGCGGTAAAGGGAATCCTCTTCGCCCGCAGCAGCCGCCCGACGATCTGGCCGACGCGCCCGAAGCCGGCGATGATGACCCTGTTTTCGCCGACGTCGATTTCATCGAACTTCTCCTCGAGTGGCTTTCTCAGCCATCTTGCAATCACGACATCGTTGAGGACGAAGGCCAGCGGTGTCAGCGCCATCGACAGGGTTACCACGATCACCAGCGAGTCGGTCAGCGTGCGCCCCATGATGCCGCTGTCCGCCGCCAGGCCGAACAGAACGAAGGCGAACTCGCCGCCCTGGCACAAGGCCGCGGCGAGCCCGCGCGAGGACTCCCATTTGTGCCCGGAGAACCGGCCTATGCCGAGCAGGATCGCCGCCTTGACCGCCATCAGCGCGGCGGTGGCGCCAACGATCGCAAGCGGATGGGAAACGATCAGCCCGAGATCCGCGGACATTCCCACCGAAATGAAAAACAGCCCGAGCAGCAATCCCTTGAACGGCTCGATGTCGGCTTCCAGCTCGTGGCGGTATTCTGAATCGGCGAGCAGCACGCCGGCAAGGAAGGCGCCCAGCGACATCGACAGTCCCACCGAAGTCATCAGCAGCGAGGTGCCGATCACCACCAGCAACGCCGCCGCAGTGAAGATCTCGCGGACGCCGCTGACCGCAATCGCGTGCAGAATCGGCCGCAGCAGGTATCGCCCGCCGACGACGACTGCGACGATTACGCCGATCGCGGTCAGCGCAGCCAGCCATGTGCTGCGGCCGGTGAGATCCATGTCGCCGGTATCGAGCAAAGGAATCAATGCCAGCAGCGGAATGACCGCAAGGTCCTGGAACAGCAGGATGGCAAACGAGGATCGTCCGTGCCGCGCCGTGAGCTGGCCCTTCTCGGCGAGGATTTGCAGCACGAATGCGGTGGACGACAACGCCAGGCCCAGTCCGACCACGACCGCGCTCTGGACCGTCATCCCGAACGCAAGCGCAATCGCTCCCAGGACTGCGCTGGTAACCAGTAACTGGGCGGTACCCAGCCCGAATACCGAGCGGCGCAACACCCACAGCCTTGAAGGCTGCAGCTCCAGCCCGATGACGAACAGCAGCAGCACCACGCCCAGTTCGGCGAAGTGCAGGATGTTCTCCACCTCGGTGACGAATTTCAGGCACCAGGGACCGATGATGACGCCGGCTGCGAGATAGCCCAGCACCGCACCCAGCCTGAATCTGCGGAATAGCGGAACGATGACAACTGCCGCGGCGAGAAAAATCGCGGCTTCACTGAGCAAGTTCATGCCACCTCACCCCCCACACCTACCCACCACCCATCTACCTCATCCCAGCCTTCTCCCCCCGCCGGCGGGCGGAGAAGGTGTGTAGCGTCATTGGGTTTGGGAACATTCTCCTGATATCCCGTTGGATGAGTGCTTGGTGACGAAAGATAAGGCCAATCACAAGGGAAATGCTACCGGAGAAATCTCTATTGACTGAAGTCGACTCTGTAGCTTGGACATGACAAGAGTAACGGGCAATCACAAGCTCGCCCGTTTTCCACTTTGTGTCTTTCAATTCCCTCTCCGCTTAGGGGAGAGGGTCAGGGTGAGGTGGAGGAGAAGGTCGGGGTGAGGTGGGTGGGTAGGTGGGTTCGGCCTCTTCCTAGAATAACTTCGCGAATTCGATATACAGAGAAGGCACGATGAAAATCGTGATGACGATCGTCGCCAGCCACAGCAGACCCATCAACCGTCCAGACAATCGCAGCTCCTGAGGCAGGTGGCGATACATCAGGAAAATCGTCGCAAACGAAACGATGGGCAGCAGTGCGGCCTGCCCGAGTCCGGTCCACACGACCAGTTTCACCGGCGCCTGGCCAAAGATGAAATAACACATCACCGACAGCAGGCTGATGATCAGAATGTAGCGGTCGCGGTACCAGGTGCGTTTGCCGTAGTCGTCGCGCTCGAAAGCCTTCAGCAGTTGCGAGAAATCGGCCAGCATGCGGGCGTTGCCGGCGGTGACCGCGAACACGGTGCCGTAAAGGATCATCACCGCGCCGAGGTAGAACAGCCACAGCGACCAGGGACCCAGCGTCTGGGTGTAGATGTTCGAGAGCGCCGCGATCATCTCCTTGCCGGCGGGAACCTGGCCCAGGCCGTGCAGGACGCCCGCGCCCAGCAGATAAAACGCGATCGTGGCCAGCGTGTACACGATCATCGACACCACCACGTCCGCGTGCATGACGCGAATCCAGCCGTTGGCACGCCGGCGCCACGCCTCGCTGTTCTCGCGCGGGCCGGTGAAGCGCGCATAGCCCTTCTCGATGCACCAGTAGGGATAGATGCACAGCTCCCCCGACGCCACGCCGGTGATCCCGAACACGGCGATGGCCACTGCCAGGCCGTCGCCGGGGGGAAGGCTGGGCACCAGTCCGCCGGCAACCTTGCCCCAGGAGAAGTACTCGGGCATGTTCATAAGCAGGATGGCCGAGAGCACCGTGATCATGGTGAACAGCGCGACCTTGAACATGGCGATTTTCTCAATCCGAGAATAGGCGCCGCCAAGCAGCAGCGCCAGCGTGATCACGAGCACGATCAGTACCCAGCCGGTGACGGAGACCGAGGGCAACAGGGAGAACATCACCTGTGATACGCCGATATACATACCGGTCAGCGCGAACAGGATCATCACGGTGGCCGCGAACCATGCCCAAACCACCCAGTTGACCAGAAGTTTCGGGCCGGGTACCCGGGAGAAGAAAGTCAGCGTCGTCTCACCGGTGGTGATGACGTATCGGCCCATGGCGGCCTGCACCACCGATTTGATCAGGCAGCTCACGATGATCAGCCACATCATGGTGTAGCCGAGCTTTGCACCCAATGTGGTGGTCGCGATCAGTTCCCCGGAGCCGACGATCGATGCCGACAACACCAGGCCGGGACCGATCCGGCGCAGGATGTTTCCCATTCCTTGCGGCGGCTCCACGATGTTGGCCGGATCCAGCCGGTAGGGATCATAGTGACCGCCGGCCCGAGCCGGTATTGACGCTGTGCTCATGATTTGCTCCCAGTTGCCGGCCGTTGACTCGATGCCACGCGAACGGCGGGCATGAGAAGTCCGGTGTTATTTTGCCGCGATCACGCGGATCTCGACCTTGTACTGCGGGTTCGCGAGCTTCGATTCCACGCAGGCGCGGCAAGGGGTATTGCCTTTCGGCACCCACATGTCCCACACGGAATTCATCTCGGCAAAATCCTTGATATCCGCCAGCCAGATGGTCGCGGTCAGGATCCGGGTCTTGTCGGTGCCGGCTTCCTTTAGATACCGGTCTATCTTGTCGAGGATCTGGCCGGTCTGGCCGGCGACGTCGACGTTATTATCGTCGGCGACGATGCCGGCGCTGTAAACCGTGTCCCCATGGACGGCGACCTGCGAAAGGCGCGGGCCGACGTGAAGGCGTTGTATGGCCATTATTCTTCGCTCCTCACCGGTAAGGTTGTGCCGTTACATGAACCATCTGCGGAACTCGCTGATCAGCACGAATGCCGTGATCACCGTTGCGCCGAGCCAGAGCAGGGCGGTCATCCAGGCGGGGGCATTGAGCTCCTTTGGCAGATAACGCTGAATCAGATAAACCGTGCCGAAGGAAATGACCGGAAGCGTCCACGCCTGCGACAAACCGCCCCAGGTGACCATCGCCACAGGCTGCTCGCCGAAGATGAAAAACATCACCACCGGGATGACGGTCAGCACCA
>CAYNFN010000450.1:0-6703 GCA_964396485.1 uncultured Alcaligenaceae bacterium | reverse complement strand
CCTGCGGAAACGACGGATCCAAGGGCACGTAGGCAGCCCCGGCCTTGAGGATGCCGAGCACGGCGGCGAGCATCTCCGCGCCCCGCTCCACGCACAGGCCCACGCGCTCACCGCGGCCCACCCCGCGTGAGCGCAGCACCTGTGCCAGGCGGGCAGCACGCGCATCCAGTTCGGCATAGGAGAGCGCCGTCGCCCCCGCCCTGATGGCCGTGCGCTTGGGCGTGCGCACCACTTGGGCCTCAAACAACTCGTGCAGCAGTGCGTCCGAAGGATAATCGGCAGCCGTGGCGTTCCACTCGACCTGCAATCGGCGTCGCTCAGCATCGGTCAGCAGCGGCAGCTCGGACAATCGCCGATCGGGTGCGGCGGCGATACCCTCAACTAGCGTCAGGAAGTGCCCGATAAAATGGTCTATCGTTGCGCGCTCGAACAGATCGCTGTCAAACTCGAATCCGCCAACCAGGCCGCCGGGTGTTTCGGTCAGTTCCAGCGTCAGATCGAACTTGGAAGTCGCGGTGGTCAGTGGCAACTGCTCGATCTGCAAACCGCTCAGCCGTCGCGGCACGGGCGGCTTGTGCAGAACTAGAAGCACGTCGAACAGAGGGGTCCGGCTGCGGTCACGATCAGGGCGAATCCCTTCGATGACGCGCTCGAAAGGGACGTCCTGATGAGCATAAGCGGCGAGCGTCACCTCCCGTACCCGGTCGACCAGGTCTCGAAAGCTTGGGTCTCCGGAAAGATCGGTTCGCAGCACCAGGTTGTTGATGAAGAAGCCGATGAGCGGTTCAACTTCCTGCTGCCGGCGTCCGGCAATCGCAGTGCCGATGATGACGTCGTCTTGCCCTGTATAGCGGTGTAGCAGCGTCTTAAGTGCGGTCGCCAGCACCATGTACAGCGTCGCATTACAGTGCAGCGCCAGATGCCCCAGTGCCTCGGCGATGTGGCCGGGGATGATAAAGGTACGCAGATCGCCGCCATAAACCTTGTCGGCGGGACGCTGACGGTCGGCCGGCAGATCGAGAATCGGACGCCGCCCGCCAAGCTGATGCCTCCAGTACTCCAGCTGTCCGTCCAGGCGCCCGGCGTTCAGCTGATCGTGCTGCCAGGCGGCAAAGTCCGCGTATTGAATCTTCAACTCGGGCAGCTCGGGCTCAGTGCCCCGGTGCCTTGCCTGATAGCAAGCCTCTAGCTCCTGCCACAAGACATCGAACGACCAGTCGTCGTTGACCACGTGGTGAAGACAAAGAACGAGCCAGTGTTCGGCGGAACCCAGTCGCAGCAGCAGAGCCCGCAAGAGTGGCGCCGTGCTGAGATCAAAAGGTCGACGGGCTTCGCTCGACGCCAGACGCTGGGCCTGCAGTGCACGCTCTGATTCGGCGCGCCCCGAAAGATCGGTGACCGGCAACGCCACCGCGATGTCCTTCGCTACCCGTGGGTGGGCGACGCCGTCGACGGCCACGATCTCGGTTCGCAGAACCTCGTGGCGCCGGACGATGTCGCACAGCGCCTGTCGCAGCGCCTCGATGTCCAACGTGCCGCGCAGGCGATACGCATAGGGCATGTTGTACGTTGCGCTGCCCGGCAGCATCTGATCCAGAAACCAGAGCCGTTGCTGGGAAAATGACAAGGGTCGCTGCTGGTCGGCAGCGCGCGCCGTGACCGGCGGTAGCCGCGTCTCGCGCCAGGAGCCGTCGGGACCCGATAGCAGGGTCAGCAATCGGTCCTTGTTGTCGGTCAAGCGCTGCTTGAGCTCCGGCGTCAAACTGCCTTGCGGCGCCTTGTAGCGCAAGCGACCGTCTTGTGCCCAGACGGTTATGCCCAACTGCTCAAGTTCGGCAATCAGGTTCTCGGTGCTACCCAAACTTGGCATGGGTTCTTTTTTTGTCAGTCGTTGATTGCGTACTGCACCCAGTAGCCGGTGCAGTGTTATAGCTCGCCGTAAACGAAGCCCTCGGCCAGCTTGCCGGCAATGATTTCCTGCTTTGCCACGGCAGCTGAACTCAAGGCATCGATCCGTGCGGCAAGATTGCGCAGCTGCGGCCGCTGAAACAAATTCTGCAGCGGCAACTCGACGCCGAATCGGTCACGGATTCGCCCCACAAGCTGCATTGCCAGCAGCGAATGGCCGCCCGACTCGAAAAAATTGTCGTTGGCCCCGATCCGGTCGACTCGAAGTATTTTTTGCCATAGTCCTGCCAATGTCTGCTCGGTAGGCGTTTCAGGCGCTATGAAAACAGTGGCCGTAGCCGTCGCGCTGTCCGGCGCCGGCAATGCCTTTCGGTCCACCTTGCCGTTGGGCGTCAGCGGCAGTCGCTCGAGCGTCACGAACTCGCCCGGCACCATGTAATCTGGCAACTGGCGGCGCAGATACTGGCGCAAACTTGCCAGATCCACTTGGCTGCCGGTTCGTGCCGCCACCAGGTAAGCTATCAGACGTAATTCCGCATCCATTGAGCCATGCACAGTCACGGCAGATTGGTCGACATCGGGGTGCTCGTTCAGCAAACGCTCGATCTCCTCCAGCTCGACCCGGTAACCGCGGATCTTGACCTGGTGGTCTACGCGCCCGAGATATTCGACAGAACCGTCAGCCAGAAAGCGTCCCACGTCCCCGGTGCAATATAGGCGAGCTTTCGCGTCGGGCACGAATCGGTTGGCTGTGAAACGCTCTGATGTCAGCTCGGGCCGCCGTAGATAGCCCCTCGCCACTCCGGCGCCGCCGATAAAGAGTTCGCCCGGCACGCCCGCCGGCACCGGCTGCCCACAGCAGTCCAGTATGTAGATCTGAGTATTGGCGATCGGGCGCCCGATGGGCACCGAATCGGTACCGGAAACCACCCGCTGCGTTGCGGACCAGATGGTCGTTTCCGTGGGACCGTACATATTGCGCAGATCGCCGCCGATGGCGGTCTGGAGCTCGCGGGCCAGTGCCGCCGGCAGCGCCTCGCCGCCGACCAGCATGTGGCGAATGCTCGCCAGTGCCGACCGGGTTGGTCGATCCTGCAGCAGCATCCGGGCCAGGGAAGGCGTGCATTGCAGATGGGTAACACCGTGCCGCTGGATCTGCGCCGCTACCGAAAAGCGTTTCGCGGACCGTCCGCCAACCGGAGCGGCATCGGCATTCGAATTCGCCTCCTCGCGCACCTGGTTCAGGTACGGCAGGCTCGCCAGGATTCGGTCGGTCGGTACGCCGAAATCCAGCAGGCAAGCGATCTCGTCGACACCGGCGCGCTTGCAGCGCTTCACCATGCCTGCGCAGGTCGACGGCGTGCCGAAAAGCCCGCTGGTCTCGAAGTAGCGTTCAAAAGCGAATTCCAGCAGCGCCTCGATCTCGCTTGGCGGCAGATTGCGCAAGTCCACGTCTTGCGGCTTCTCGGCGCCGCCGCCGGGCCGCTTGAAAGCCGGAAACGACCAGGCGAAGTCGAGCAACAGTTTGAGCGAACTGCGCAGATAGTCCTTCATCGGCTGGCGAACCAGTTCGCGCACTTCGCCGTCATCGTCGCCGACGAACGTATGCAGCATCAGAGTCACTCTCCCGGTGGCTGGATCGTGGCCCGCAGCCGCCCGCGCCTGGCGATAGATGCTGATCTTTCCCGCCACTTCCTCGACCGACTGACCCAGCAGGTGCGTGAGGATGTTGGCGCCAAGCTCGCCTGCCTGGCGATACGTGTCAGGATTGCCGGCAGTGGTGACCCAGAACGGCAGCTCGGCTTGTACCGGGCGCGGAAGGGTTTCGATCGCTACGTCCTGCCCGAGCGGATTGCGGAAAGAAACTTTCTCGCCCCGCCACAAGCGCCTGACCTGGTCGATCTGTTCCAGCATCACGCCCTTGTTGTTGGCATGGTTCTCGGGACGCAGGACGAAATCATTGGGCTGCCAGCCGGAGGCGAAGGACAACGCGACCCGGCCGTTGCTAAGGTTGTCGACAACGGCCCAATCCTCGGCAATGCGGATCGGATGATGCAGGGGTGAAACGCAACTGCCGGCGCGGATTCCTATGTTCTCGGTAACGGCTGCGAGCGCGGCGCCGGTGACGGACGGATTCGGATAGGGGCCGCCAAAGGCGTGAAAGTGGCGCTCCGGGGTCCACACGGCCTCAAAACCGTTGCGATCGAAGTACTTCGCCCCCTCCAGCATCAAGCGATATTTGTCGCGGCCCGGCGCGTCGTCATTGCCCCACATGAAAAGGCTGAAGCCCAGCGGGAGGCTTGCGAGCTCGGCATCCGGCGAAAAATAATTGTCCACCTCGCCCTGGATGACGACTTTGAAGCCGCGCGCCAATGTCCAGAACAGCTCGAGCACAGAAATATCGAACGACAGGCTTGTCACGGCGAGCCAAGTGCCGGGCGGATCGTGGTCTATGCATGCGTCCATGGCGGCGAAGAAGTTCAACACGTTGCCATGCTCCACCATGACGCCTTTGGGTCGTCCGGTCGAACCCGAGGTGTAGATAACGTAGGCCAGGTTTACGGCCGTTGCCGCTGTGGCAGGATTGTTAATCGGCAGTGCGGCGTCAGTAAGCGAGCGGTCGTCGACAAAGATGACTTTCGCATCAGTGTCGCCAAATTCCGGCCGCAACACCTTCTGGGTCAGGATGACAGCCAGCCCGGCATCCTTGACCATGTAGCCGATGCGCTCGCCCGGGAAATCGGGATCGAGCGGTACATACGCCCCGCCCGCCTTGAGCACGGCAAGCGTAGCGATCACCATATCGATCGAGCGGGCGACGTGTATGCCGACCAGCCGGTCCGGTCCGACGCCGAGTTCGATGAGACGGGCGGCAAGGTGGTTGGCGCGCTCGTTCAGTGCCCGATAGCTGAGTTCGGTGTCCTCGAATACCAGGGCCATGCGTTCTGGGGCTCGTCGCGCTTGGTCCTCTATCTGCGAATGGATGCAAGCCGAAGTTGGGTACTGCCTATCGGTCTGGTTCCACTCGTAAACCACGCGCCGCAACGTGTCTTGGTCGAGCAGCGGTAGCCCGCGCAGGGCATGCTCCGGCGCCGCCCCCGCCACCCCGGTGGCCAGGACCTCGAATAGCCCTCCCAGCGTCTCGAGCGCCGTGCTGCTGAACTGGCGGGCATCGGCAACGAGCGTCGGTGCCGTACTGTCGCCGGCGCAGACGAGGGTTAACGCGCGCGACGTAACCGGCTGCCAGGTATCCGGATGTGCGCCAAGCGCGATCCCGACTGGCAACCGCGCAGTGCCGACAGCCGCGGGCGCTACTTGCAGGGCCGGCTGGCGCGCGAACAGATCATGCAGCCAGGTCCCGCGCTTACTCACCTGCTCGAGCTCTGCGCCAATTGCCTGCGCCAGCGATTCAAAATTGCGCTCGAGCGCAACTCGAATGCGGCAGCAGGCCTCATCGGCTATTACATTTTCGAGACCAGCGATACGCCTCAACCAGCGCGCATCGGTCAACGCCAGATCGAATTCGGACTGCCGCTCAATACGGGCGAGCAGCATGGCGAGCAGCGCCACCTCGGCGACGCCAGGCGGAAACTTCCCGGCCAGCTCGACCGGCAGCTTCAAGCGCCGGCGAATATAGTTTGCGCCGCCGTTCTGCTCGCCGGGGCTGCGACTGAGTGGGGCACCGACTGGCGCCAACGTTGCCAGGCGATCTGTCCAGAACGCCTCCGAGCGGCACAGAAGGGCGTCCAGTTCGGTGAGTTGCTCGGACGTGCCCGCCGACAGCATTGCCAGGCGTGCATGAGGTTGCAGCGCGAGCTGGCCGATATCCACAGCCTTTCCACGAAGGTCGCTAAGCCCACTCAGTTCAAGCGCTGCCCCATTGCTGGCCGCAACACGCAGAAACTGGTCGGTCGAATCGTGAATCTCACCAGCCGAGGCGGCCCCGCGTTTCGTCGGCGCGAGGCTCGCAGCGGTCACAATGTATGCCGCGTCCTTGAAGAACACTTTAGGGCTGCCCAGCGGATTGGCATAAGCGCCGAACTGCAAGCCGCGAACCAAAGCGTCAAGTTCGGCCGCGGACCGGTTCCAATCGAGCACGGCGGCTGCCGTGGGCCGGCGATACCTGCCGAAATAACTGTGCCCAGCGTTGCCTTGAACTTCCTCGACTACCGCATTCCCTGCGAGATCAGCGACGAGCAGGGAAAAGCTGTGCACTCCCGCTGCCAGGCACTTGGTGTTTAGAGAGACCGCGGTTTCATCGGGATCGATCGCAAAATTCTCGCGCTTGAGCACCGGTCCCTGGTCGATCGCGGCAGTCATGCGATGCCAGCACACTCCATATTGCCGTTCCTGGTTCATGAGTGCCCAGGCCGGCGCATTCAATCCGGCATACCGCGGCAAGGGACCATCGTGAAAATTGATCGCATACCGGCGCGGCAGCTCAAGAATTCGATCGGGTATCTTCTCGAGATGGGTAATGCTGAAAAGGTAGTCGAATGATGTCGTGCTGAGAACCGACGCGTAGTCGGATAATGGGTCGATGACTTCCAGGTTGGACTGTACAGCCCATCTTTTCAGCCGGCCGGCAGCAGTGATTACACCCAGAATGGCGTGATTCTGGCTTCGCAGAATATCCCCGCATTCCTGCAGCAGGGTGTCACTCCCGATCAGAAAGCAGGTAAACGACGCCATGTCTTTGTCCCTGTTCATTGATGGCTCTCAATCACGGGCGTATATAACCACCCGCCCAGTTCTTGATTTCCTCCATCAGCCGACGCCGGTGCAGGTCCAGTGT
>CAYNFN010000449.1:0-3798 GCA_964396485.1 uncultured Alcaligenaceae bacterium | reverse complement strand
CATCCGCTCGGCAAGGTCAAGGACTTCTCGCCTTACGTCGCCAAAATCAAGGCCACCGGTGCCGACAGCGTTATTACCGGCAACTGGGGCAACGACCTTGCCCTGTTGGTGAAAGCAGGCAAGGACACCGGACTCAAGGTGGATTACTACACGTACTATGCGGGTGCCGCCAGCGTGATTACTGCCTTCGGCGAAGCCGGCGTCGGTCACGTCAAGCAGGTCACCACCTGGCATGCCAACATCGGCGGCAAGGGAGCGACCGAGCACACGGTGGCCTACCGCGCGCGTTTCCCAGACGTCAGGGACGACCTGTATTTTTCCTCGGTCCGGGTGTCGATCGATGCGCTGGCCAGCGCGATGGAAAAGGCCAAGACCGCCGATCCGGCCAAAGTGGCGCTGGCGATGGAAGGCTTGACGCAAGACGACGACTCCGGCGAAGTGACGATCCGCGCCGACAACCACCAGTTGATCCAGCCGCTATACATTTCCACGCTGGTTCGCGCCAACGGCAAGGACGTGAAATTCGACATCGAGAAGACGGGGCTGGGGTTCCGTACCGATGCGCGCATCGAAGGCAAGGACACGGTGATGCCGACGACGTGCCGCATGGCACGTCCGTGACATGTGAATGGTGATTAAGTGATTGGGTGATTGAGTGATTGAGTGATTCAGTAATTGGATGGCGCCCGGCAACGAGTCAGTCATCGGCATTCATCAGTTTCTCAATGGCTCAATCGCTTAATCACTGAATCGCTTAATCACTGAATCGCTTAATCACTGAATCGCTTAGTACATGGAGTTTTTCCTCGTCACCCTGCTGAACAGCGTGTCCTACGGGCTGCTGCTGTTCATGCTGTCCTCGGGGCTGACGCTGATCTTCAGCATGATGGGCGTGCTCAATTTCGCGCACGCCAGTTTCTACATGCTCGGCGCCTACTTTGCCTATCAGACCGGATTGCATGTCGGGTTCTGGCCGGCGCTGTTCCTTTCGCCCCTGATGGTCGGCGCGCTCGGCGCGCTCACCGAGCGTTACGGGCTACGCACGGTGCACAAGTTCGGCCACGTCGCCGAACTGCTGTTCACCTTCGGCCTGGCCTACGTCATCGAGGAGATCGTGCACCTCATCTGGGGGCGCGCGCCCGTTGATTACCGGATTCCCGCCGAATTCGATTTCACCCTGTTCACGCTGTTTACCACACAGTACCCGGCCTACCGCGGCTTCATGATGCTGGTGTCGGTCGGCATGCTCGCGGCGCTCTACCTGGGGCTCACCCGCACCCGCATCGGCCTGGTGATCCAGGCATCGCTTACGCACCCGGACATGGTGGAAGCGCTCGGCCACAACGTGCCGCGGGTTTTCATGCTGGTTTTTGCCGGCGGCGCGGCGCTGGCGGGGCTGGCCGGTGTCATCGGCGGCAATGCCTTCATTACCGAACCGGGGATGGCGGTGGCGGTCGGCAGCATCGTATTCGTGGTGGTCGTGTTCGGCGGCATGGGCTCGCTCACCGGTGCTTTCATCGCTTCCCTGATCATCGGCACGCTGCAGACTTTCTCGGTTGCGCTCGACTACTCGATGCTGGATTTGCTTGAGAAGATCGGCGTAAGCGTCTTGCCGGATTCATCCTGGCACGGGCTGTGGTCGATCACGATATCCCAGACGGCGCCGGTGATGCCTTACCTGTTGATGGTGCTGATGCTGATAGTGCGTCCGCGCGGACTGATGGGAACGCGGGAATCGTGATGAAGAACCACATCTGCATGGCCACGCACCGCGCCACGGAATAACCGGCATGAACCCGGTCATTACCAAACGCCGCATCATTTTCTGGGCCGCCGCTGCGCTGTTTTTCGCGTTGCTGCCGTTCGTGTTTACCCAGAGCTTTGCGCTGTCCATGCTGTCGCAGATGGGCATCGCCATCATTTTCGCGCTGTCCTACAACATGCTGCTCGGCCAGACCGGGCTGCTGTCTTTCGGCCACGCCGTGTATTTCGGTCTCGGCGCCTTTTTTTGCGCGCACGCACTGAACTTCGTCGGCGCCGGCAAATTCTGGTTCCCGGTGACGTTCATGCCGCTGGTCGGCGGGCTGGCGGGGATGTTTTTCGGGCTGGTGCTGGGTTTCGTCACCACGCGCCGCGCGGGCACGCCGTTCGCGATGATCTCGCTCGGCATCGCCGAGATGGTGGCGGCGAGCGCACTCATGTTCACCGGATTCTTCGGCGGGGAGGGCGGCATCGCCACCGACCGCACCGTTGGTGGCGCGGTGATGGGCATCAGCTATGGCCCGCAGATCCAGGTTTATTACCTGATCGCCGGATGGTGCCTGGTGTGCATCATCGGGATGTTTGCGATCACGCAAACACCGCTCGGGCGCATGGCCAACGCCGTGCGGGACAATCCGGAGCGGGCCAAGTTCATCGGCTACAACCCCACGCGCGTGCGCTGGCTGATGATGACGCTGGCCGGGTTCTTCGCCGGCGTGGGCGGCGGGCTGGCCGCGATCAACTACGAGATCGTCACCGCGGAGACGCTTGGTGTGATGGCCTCGGGCAACGTGGTATTGATGGCATTCATCGGCGGCATTGGCCACTTCTGGGGGCCGATCATCGGCGCGGTGCTGGTGACGCTGCTGCAATCCGCACTTTCCAATTACACCAAGGCCTGGCTGCTCTACTTCGGGCTGTTCTTCCTGGTGATCATCATGTTCTCCCCGGGAGGCATCGCCAACCTGATCACGATGCACAAGCCTGTCTTTCAAGCGGGGCGGTTGAAGCGTCTGTTGCCCGCGTATTCGCTGTCGAGTGGCGCGGGCCTGGTGATGTTGCTGGGATTCTTCGCCCTGATCGAGATGATTTATCACTTCGAGGCCATGGAGGCCGCAAACAAGGCATTCTCGTTCTTCGGCGCCACTCTCGATCCCACTCAGGCCACATTCTGGATCGGCACGCTCGCAGTACTTGCGGCCGGTATTGCCATGTTCTACGCAACGACGCGAGTGGTGAAGCGCGCATGGGACGACATTACCGCCGAACTGCAGGTCAAGGGGTTGGTATGACCAGCCCGGCACTGCAACTGAGCGACGTACGCAAGAGCTTCGGGCGTACCTCGATTATCAACGGGGTGAACTTGGCGATCGTCAAGGGCGAGCGCCATGCCATCATCGGCCCCAACGGCGCCGGCAAATCCACGCTCTTCAATTTGATCAGCGGCCGTTTTCCGGTCAGTTCTGGTCGCATCGGCCTGCACGGCGAGGATATCACCGGGCTTGAGCCGCACCTGATCAACCGCAAGGGCCTGTCGCGCAGCTTCCAGATCACCAACATTTTCCCGCGCCTGTCGGTGTACGAGAACCTGCGCTGCGCGGTGCTGTGGTCGCTGGGGTACAAGTACTCGTTCTGGCACCGCATCGGCGCGCTCAAGGAAGTGCGCAGCCGGACCGACGAAATCGTCGAGCGCATCGGCATGGCAACGCGCCGGGACCGGCCAGCCGGCGTGCTGACCTACGCCGAGCAGCGGGCGCTGGAGATCGGCGTCACCATTGCGGGCGGAGCCGACGTGATCCTGCTGGACGAGCCAACGGCGGGAATGAGCCGCAGCGAAACCGGCGAGGCGGTGGAATTGATCCGCAACGTGACCGAGGGCAAGACCCTGGTGATGGTCGAGCACGACATGAGTGTGGTATTCGATCTGGCCGACCGCATCTCGGTGCTGGTCTATGGCGAGGTTATCGCCAGCGGAACGCCGCAGGAAATCCGCGGCAACAAGGCGGTGCAGGAAGCCTATCTCGGCACCGAACAACA
>CAYNFN010000448.1:0-3978 GCA_964396485.1 uncultured Alcaligenaceae bacterium | reverse complement strand
CGTGACGTCGAGCAGTTCCGGGGTCTTGCCGGTGTACACATCGGGCGCCGGTTGCGCGAGGCGATCGAGCTTGTCGGCGGGCACGTGAAAGCCGCTGTCCACCATTTTCAGGGGCTTGAAGATGCGCTCGGCCAGGAACACATCCAGGGTCTGGCCGGAGACGACTTCCACGACGCGCCCGAGCACGTCGCTCGAATGCCCGTATTCCCAGGTGGTGCCGGGTTCGTAGGCGAGCGGCAGACTGGCGAGCGCCTTGACGAAATCTGCCAGCACCCACTTCTGCGAAAAAATCCCGGCGTCGCGGTACATTTTCTTGACCGGCGTGTCCTGTCCGAGGATGCCGTAAGTAAGGCCCGAGGTATGGCGCAACAGGTCCTGTACCGTGATCTGGCGCTTTGCGTTCACCAGTGACAACGTGGATGCGCCGGTAGCCGCGTCCTTGACCTCGACGCCGACTTTGATGTCCTTGAACTCGGGTATGAACCTGGATACCGGCTCGTGCAACCCGAGCCTGCCTTCCTCAACCAGCATCATCGCCGCAACGCTGACGATCGGCTTGGTCATCGAGTAGATGCGGAAAATCGAGTCGTTGCGCATTGGAATTTTCTTTTCGCGGTCCTGCCAGCCGAGGCTCCTGGCATAGACGAGCCGGCCGTTGCGCGCGATCAGGATGACCACCCCGGGCAGCTCGCCCGAATCCACTGCTTTTTGCATGGTGGCGTCGAGCCGGGCGAGACGCTGCGAGGACATGCCGACATCCTCCGGTTTTGCTTCCGGCAGCGCGGCGGCGTGCGCAGTGAATGCAGCGCCGGCCATAACGCACGCGGCAGCCGAATGGATGAGCCTGTTCATGGAACCCCTCCCGATTGTGGTGGGCCGCCCGGCGTCGCGCCCTGTGTTGTTTGCATGCGCATCTTACCGCAGGTCGATCCGGCGCCACGCGCCGGAGCGCCAGCGCAGGTATATGAGGCTGCCGAGAATGCAGGTGTAGACCAGCGCAACCGCCCAGGCGCCGACGGTGCCGTAACCGAAATGCGGCAGGAAATCCACCCAGCCCTGTCCGGGCGCGAACGTGAACATGTGGGTGAAGGGCACGAAACCGAACCAGGACAGGAAGACGATCGCCACCGTCGGCACCCGCATGTCGCCGGAGCCGCGCAGGCAGAAGCCGGCGCCGAGGTTGAGGCCGTCGAAGATCTGGTAGCCGGCCGCGAACCACAGCAGCGTACGGCCCAGCGAGACGACCGCGGCAGCGTTCGGGTCGGAAGGGTTGACAAACAGCGGAATCAGCCATGGTCCGATTACCGCCAGAAACACCGTCACCAGTCCCATGTATGCCACCGCAAGCTTGATGGTTGCGTTGCCAACCCGGGTGGCCCAGTCCTTGTCGCCGGCGCCGATGCTCTGGCCGACCAGCGTGGTTCCGGCGAGCGCGAAGCCCATGGTCGGCAGGTAGGCGAGCGAAGTGAGCATCATCACGATCTGGGTGGCGGCCCCGCCGACCGCGCCGGCGGCCACTTGCATGGCCTGGAACATCGCCAGGCCGCCGACGTCGATCGCCGGAAACAGGCCCATCGGGATGCCGACGCGGAACAATCTGGCAAGGTCGGCGGCGTTGGGACGCCAGGTCAGGCGCGAGTGATACTCACGGTCGATGGCGCGGCTGGTGAACAACGCAGCCGCGAGCATCAAACCGCCGAGCATGGCCGCAGTGGTGGCCCACGCTGAGCCTGAAATCCCCCAGCCCAATTCGAAGATGAATAGCTGATTCAGGACGGCGTTGAGCACAGTCACGAAGGTCATGATCGCCAGCGTTACGCGGGTGCGGCCGATGCCGTTAAAGAACCCGGTGGTGCCCCAGATGCCGACTGCGAGCATGCCACCGAGCATGCGCGGAAACCAGTACTCCCCGGCAAGCTGCGCCACATTGGGCTCGAGCCCGAGCCAGCCGATGATGGTCGGGCCGCAGAAGGCGATCGCCACGAATGCCGGCGCCACCAGCAGCATGCCCCACACGCCTGCCCAAACCGCGCGCGCGGCTGAACGGTTGTCGCCCGCGCCGTAGGCATGAGCGGCCAGCGTCTGCACCGCCAGGCCCGCGCCGCCGAACAGCAGGATCGCAACGATCAGGAACCAGTACGATGCGCCGACCGCTGCGGTGGCGTCCGTGGACAGCCGGCCGATGAACCAGGTGTCGGTGAGGTTGAGCAGTGCCTGGATGCTGCTGTTGACGAACAGCGGGATCGCCAGCGTCACCACGGCGCGCAGGTCGACGCTGCGTTGGCCTCGGGCGTCGTGCTTGACGGCGGGTAATCGCGTGGAAGAGGTTTGCGCCGGAACGGTCATGAGGGCTTACAAAAAAAGCGCCCGGGCTGCTCCCGGGCGCACGGTTGAAGCTTGTCATTTCACGTCGTCACGATCGTCACGTCGTCACGACCGTCACGGATTTTTCAATGCAAATGCTTTCTTCCCGGAGGCATCGGCACCACTTCGGACGAGCCGCTGCCGGCCTGCGCCGCGGTCGTGCCGCCTTTCCAGTTGCGCTCGAACAACTGGTTGATCAGCGCAGAGACCTGCGCGACTTCGGGTTCGGTGAACTGGCGCGACAGCAGGTTCTGCACGTCCTCGATCATGCGCAGGCGTTGTGCTTCGTAGATCATTTCGGGCGTCGGGCCGACGAAAACCATGCTGAATTCGTCCTGGCCGTCCTCCAGGTAGTAGCTCACTTCGAAGGCCGCCGCTTCCTCGCTGAACGGGTTGAGCGAGGCCAGCGCCTCTGAGACGATCTGATGGAAACTGCGTCCCACATCCCCGGTCCAGCAGACTTCGAGCACACGCCGGCGCTTGTCGAACACCACGCCGGGCTCATCCGGGTGCACGCTCTTCGCGTCGGCCAGATTGTCCTCGTCCATGTATTCAAGCCACGGGCGCAGCGCTTCCTCGATCTGCGAGCTGGTGGTGCCGGCTCTCAACAGGACGGTTCCGTGTACGTGGACTTCCATGCGCATTGCTGCAGACTCCTGGAACTGAATGAATCGGGGCTGGCCCCTTATGATACGGCTTTTGCCTGGCGCCACGAAACCCGCGCAGGAGGACATCCCAGTATGCGCCTGCCGGACGGCCAGAATGGTGTGCCCACGGCCGTCGTGAGTTCGGCTAGAATCCGCGGCTTCCCTCAGCCACGACCGCGCCGAAATTGACCGCCGCTTTCGTAACGCGCTTTCGCGCGCTCCGGCCCGCCACTCGCGCCGTCCTCTACATGATGGTGATGGTGCTGTGCTTTTCGGTACTGGAGACCACCGCCAAATATCTCAGCCGCTTCTATCCGGTGCCGATGCTGGTGTGGTGCAGGTACAGCGTGCATACGGTGCTGATGCTGCTGTTGTTTGCGCCGAGGTTCGGCACCGGTTTGTTGAGGACAACGCAACCGGCCGGGCAGGTTTTGCGGGCCGCGCTGTTGATGGGTTCGACGGCCTGTTATTTCGGTGCGCTGAGCTTTCTGCCGATGGCGGAAGTCAAGGCCGTCAGTTTCATTTCCCCGTTGCTGGTGACCTTGTTCGCGGTCTGGTGGCTGCGCGAGCAGGTGAGCCGCACGCGCTGGCTGGCCGTGGTGGCCGGGTTCCTCGGTGTGCTGTTCATCGTCCGGCCGGGCAGTGCCATGCTCCAGTGGCCGGCGCTGCTGGCGGTGGGCGCTGCATTTTGCTACAGCCTCTACCAGATCATGACCCGCAAGTTCAGCGAGACCGAAAATGTGTTCACCACGCTGTTCTACACCGCGCTCGTGGGCTGCGTGCTGATGAGTTTTGTCGTGCCGCTGTTCTGGAAAACGCCCGATATTCGTCATGTGCCGCTTTTGATAATGCTGGGCTTGGTGGCAGGCTTCGGTCACTTCATGCTGATCAAGGCGCTGGAACTGGAGAACGCATCGTTCCTGTCGCCGCTCGGGTATATCCAGTTGCTGTGGGTGATCCTGTTCGG
>CAYNFN010000447.1:0-2447 GCA_964396485.1 uncultured Alcaligenaceae bacterium | reverse complement strand
GCGCGAGATCTTCGGATTCGAAGAGGCGCACCCGATATCGGAACTCGACGAGCTGATGCCGCAATTGCTCGCCAACCAGCCTGCCGTATTCTGCGATGTCGGGTCCGACGGCGACTGGGACAGCCGCGTGATCGGCTGGATAAACAAGGTGCGGGCGCAGATTCGCAGCGGCGTGACCGCGCCTGCGGAGATCTGCGACATCCGTGTTTTCTTAGACGACATGCGCCTGGTCAAGGACCAGCACGAACTTGGCACCATGCGCCGCGCCGCGGACATTTCCGCAGAAGCGCATCGCCGCGCGATGCGCGCGACCAGGCCCGGGCTGCGCGAGTACGAGGTCGAAGCCGAGATCGTTCACGAGTTCCGCCGCCGCGGAGCGCAGGCCCCGGCCTACCCCCCGATCGTCGCCGGCGGCGCCAATTCCTGCGTGCTGCATTACGTGCAGAACGACGCCATTCTCAACGATGGCGAGCTGCTGCTGATCGATGCCGGCTGCGAACTCGATGGTTACGCCTCGGACATCACTCGTACCTTCCCGGTCGGCGGCAAGTTCGCCGGGCCGCAGCGCGACATCTACGAAATGGTGCTCGCGGCGCAGGCTGCGGCCATCGCCGAGGTCAAACCCGGAGCCGGATGGGAAGACCCGCACAACGCCGCTGTGAAAGTGCTGGCGCAAGGAATGGTGGACCTCGGGCTGTGCAAAGGCACGGTGGACAGCGCGATCGAATCCGGCGATTACCGGCGCTTTTTCATGCACCGCACCGGCCACTGGCTGGGCCTGGACGTGCACGACGCCGGCGATTACAAGCGCAACGGCAAGTGGGTGGAACTCAAACCGGGAATGGTGCTGACGGTCGAGCCCGGCTGTTACGTGCGGCCGGCCGAGGGCGTGCCGGAAGCGTTCTGGAACATCGGCGTGCGCATCGAGGACGATGCGCTGGTCACCGGCAGCGGTTGCGAGATCATCACCGCGGCGGCGCCGAAGAAGATCGAAGACATCGAGTCCCTGATGCGGGATTGACACCGGCTTGGACGGCACCATGAGCGAACGCGAACACGACCTCGTCATCGTCGGCGGCGGCCCGGTCGGCGCCGCATTGGCGATCGCGCTTTCCGACGGCGGCTGCGACGTGCTGCTGCTGGAAGCGCGGCCGGAGCTGGGCACGGCAGGCGACGGTCGCACGCTCGCCATGTCCTACGGCAGCCGCCTCATACTCGCACGCCTCGGCGCCTGGAAGCGCGTCGAGCCGGCGACACCGATACACAGCATTCACATCTCGCAGCGAGGCGGTTTCGGCCGCGCGCTGCTGGCCGCCGAAGATGCCGGTCTGCCGGCGCTCGGTTACGTCGTCGGCTACGCGCGGCTGCAGAAGGCGCTGGGGGAGGCGCTGGCCTCGAGCCGGGCGACGCTGGCCGCCGGTGCCAGCGTCGATGACCTCGAGTTCAGCGCCGATCGTGTCGCCATCCGTTTCCGTCGCGGCGATCAGGAGCACTCCGTGCGTGCGCGCCTGCTGGTCATTGCCGACGGCGGCGCCAGCCTGGGAAAACGTGCCGGTGCCACCATCAAGGTTCGCGACTACCAGCAGGACGCCATCGTCGCAACCGTTGCAACCTCGAGACCGCACGGCCAACGCGCGTTCGAGCGCTTCACCGCCGAAGGTCCGGTGGCCTTGCTGCCGTTCGAAGACCGCTATGCGCTGGTCTGGACCACGGCGCCGGAAGCGGCAGCCCGATTCACCGAGATGAACGACAAGAGCTTCCTCGAGCGCCTGCAGATGCACTTCGGCGACCGCGCCGGGCGCTTCCTGTCCGTCGCAGCGCGCACCCGGTTTCCCCTCGCGCTCAGGTACGCCGCCAATCCTGTCCTTGCGCGCAGCGTGCTGCTCGGCAATGCCGCCCAGGCGCTGCACCCGATCGCTGGACAGGGATTCAATCTCGGCTTGCGCGATGCGTGGGAACTCGCCGACCTGCTGCTGCACCGCGACGATCGCGATCCCGGAAGCGCGGCCTGCCTTGCCGCCTACCGGTCGGCTCGCAGACTGGACAGGCTGGGAGGAATTGCCGTTACCGACTCGCTGGTCAGAATCTTTTCCAACGATTTCGCGCCTTTGCGCGCTGCGCGCGGCGCCGTGCTGGCGCTGCTCGACATCGCGCCGCCGGTCAAGCGTGCATTTATGCAACGGATGATCTTCGGCGCAAGCTTGTGACCAAGCTTGTAACAACAGGTAGCAATTGCGCGCGCTCAACGCCGCGTCCTTTACGCTAAAATGGCGCTCCTCTTTCGTTGCCCGCGCCAATGCACATCGGTCCGCACGCTTTCTAGAACAATCTGATCGTCGCACCCATGGCGGGCGTGACTGATCGGCCCTTCCGCCAGTTGTGCAAGGCGATGGGTGCAGGAATGGCCGTCTCGGAGATGATTTCCGCCAACTCACAACTGTGGAACA
>CAYNFN010000446.1:0-5853 GCA_964396485.1 uncultured Alcaligenaceae bacterium | reverse complement strand
CGGGAACTTTTTATTTGTCGACATGGGTCTTGGCTGCTCGATCCGGACTCCCGAGCTCGGAACGATGAACCGTGCGAAAAGGTTAAACCAAATCTTCCCTTTCCACAAAGGAAATGGAGTCTTTACTTTTTGGTACTAAGTCTGGGTGTCCGTCCCCTGCGAAATATTCAGTCATCGCCGCTCGTCTATCGCCTTCAAAACGCGTCCGAAGAATTCGTCGGCGTGGTCCGCGTCGATCCAGCGCACCACCAACACCATGCGGCGTTCGGGCTCGATCCAGGTAAAGGAGCTGCCCGCGCCAATGGCGAAGTAGCTCGACTTCGGCACGCTGGGAAATACGCGCCGCTCGTGGTTGAGCCAGATCAGATAGCCATAGAAGGGCGCGATCTTGCACGGCGTGCGCATGCGGTGAATCCACTCCGCTGAGATCACCTGCTTGCCGTTCGCCTTGCCGTCGTCCAGCATCATTTGGCCGATTCGCGCCTGGTCGTGGCTGCCGATCGACATGCCGCCACCCCAGTGCGTGCCTCCGGGAACCGACTGAACTTTTTCCCCGTTGAGCTCGACCCAGGAGTTGTCGTACCCCACCCAGCGCCAGTTATCGCTGGCGCCGATGGGTTGCATGACGGCTTCGCGAAAGACTTCCGGCAGCGAACGCCCGAACAGATGCAGCAAGGCCAGCGAGAGTTGGTTGATGCGCACGTCGTTGTATTCCCAGTAAGCGCCCGGAGTCCGCAGCGGCCGCGGATCGCCTTTCTTCCCCGCGCTGGTGGTGCCCTGAAACTGCACGGTGCGGTAGCGATCCGCCTGATCGGGAACACCGAAGACCGCGCCTTCCCACTCGCTGGTTTGTTGCAGCAGATGCGCCCAGGTCACCTGCGCATTGCGGCCCGAATCGAAACCGATGCCGGGAACCCGCAAGCGAACCGGCTCATCGACGTCGGGCAGCAGCCCGTGGTCGTGGGCCACACCCGCCAGCAGCGCGAGGTAGGTCTTCGCGACGCTGAAAGTGAGGTCGGCCCGCTCGGGCTCACCCCAGGAGGTCAGGGTTTTCCCGTCCAGGACGATGGTGCCGGATACCGGGCCGCGTGCATGCACCGGGCCGAGTAGTTTGTTCCAGGGCGGCGGGTCCTCGTGATGAACGCCCCACTTGTCGGTGATCTCGCGCGTCCACGGCGTTTCGTGGTCGCTCGCAAATCGCACGGCCAGCTTGATATTCTTGTTCCGCATGGCTTGTCGGAGGATGGCGGGAAGGCTTGGCTTGTTGCGTAAAGACGTTTTCCCTGTTGCCTTCGAGGGAAGAGCGTCAGGGCGAGGCGGTGAGGGTTTCCGCGTACCGTTTTGGAGCGAAACCGACCAGCAAAGTTTTACCGTTCTCCAGCACCGGGCGCTTTATCAGGCTCGGATTCTCGCTCATCAGCCGCAGCGCCTTGCTTTCGTCAAGGTTCGCCTGCTGCGCCGGCGACAGCCTGCGCCAGGTGGTGCCGCGGGTGTTGAGCAGTGTTTCCCAGCCGACCTGCTTCGACCAGTTTTTCAGCCGCGGCAGCTCAATCCCTGCCGTCTTGTAATCGTGGAAGTCGTAACGTACGCCGTGATCATCCAGCCAGGCGAACGCCTTCTTCATGGTGGCGCAGTGTTTGATTCCGTAGACGATCGTCACGGGAACAGGCGCGAGGCGCGAGGCACTAGGCCCGAGGGAAAGACTTCAGAAAAGTCGTGAGTGCAGGAAGAAGTGCCAAGGCAAAGACGCGAGTGCTCTCGAGTTCGAATTTGATCTGTACAAGTAACCTCGTGCCTCGCGCCTCGTGCCCAGTGCCTCGGCTAAAGCGTAAAAATCTTCCCCGGATTCATGATGTTCTGCGGGTCGAGCGCCTTCTTGACCTGGCGCATTACCGCGACGGCTTCGCCGTGTTCGGCGATGAGGAACTTCATCTTGCCCAGTCCGATGCCGTGCTCGCCGGTACAGGTGCCGTCCATCGCCAGCGCGCGCATCACCAGCCGCTCGTTCAGCCGCTCGGCTTCGGCGATTTCTTTCGGGTCGTCGCGATTGATCAGGAAACCGAGGTGAAAGTTGCCGTCGCCGACGTGGCCGACCAGCGGCGCGATCAGGAAACTTTTTTTCAGGTCCTTCTTGGTCTCGAGGATGCACTCGGCGAGACGGGAAATCGGCACGCACACGTCGGTCGCCCAGATCTCGCAGCCGGGCCGCAGCGCCTTGTTGGCGTAGGTCACGTCGTGCCGCGCGGTCCACAGGTGGCTGCGCTCTTCGGGTTTGGTCGCCCACTTGAACTCGCCACCGCCGTGCTCCGCCGCGATTGATTGAACCAGCTCGGCCTGCTCCTTGACGCCCGCTTCGGTGCCGTGGAATTCGATGAAAAGCGTGTCCTTGACCGGGTAATTCAGTTTCGAAAACTTGTTCACCGAGTCCATTTGCACGTCGTCCAGCAACTCGATGCGTGCCACCGGGATGCCGAGCTGGATGGTCTGGATCACGGTGTTCACCGCGCCTTCGATGGTCTCGAAGGAGCACACCGCCGCGGCCATCGCCTCGGGAATGCCGTAAAGGCGCAGCGTCACTTCGGTGATGATGCCGAGCGTGCCTTCGGAGCCGACGAACAGGCGGGTGAGGTCGTAACCGGCGGCGGATTTGCGCGCGCGCCGCGAGGTGCGGATGATGCGGCCGTCGGCGAGCACCACCGTCAATGCCAGCACGTTCTCGCGCATGGTGCCGTAGCGAACCGCGTTGGTGCCGGAAGCACGGGTCGCTGCCATGCCGCCGAGCGAGGCGTCGGCGCCGGGATCGATCGGGAAGAACAAACCCTGGTCGCGGATGTGCGCGTTCAATTCCTTGCGAGTCACGCGCGCTTGAACAGTCACGTCGAGGTCTTCCGGATTCACGCGCAGGACCTGGTTCATGTTCACCAGATCCACCACCACGCCGCCCTGGTGCGGGATGACGTTGCCTTCGAGCGAGGTGCCGGTGCCGTAGGCGATGACCGGAGTGTTGTGCCGGGCGCAGATACGGACGATCTCTGCGACTTCCTCGGTTGTTTTCGGGAACACCACCGCGTCCGGGCGGTGCGGGTGGTGCCAGGATTCGTCCTTGCTGTGGTGGTCGCGCACCCCGGTGCTGGTGGAAAGTCGCTCACCGAAGATGGCCTTCAGCTCGTCGATGGCGGACTGGAGCTCTGTTGCGGGGAGGCTCATTCAGATTTTCTCGGGAAGACAGGTTGCATGTGACGGGGAGAGTCAAATCTTACCGCAAGGGCTCCTTGTCCGCCTGGGTGTGCGGTGCAGGTTGCGGGTAACCCTGTCATCAGCTACTTTGTGACCCATGGGGATCGCGAAGAGAACGGGAATGCGCGTTGTGTCGGTCGGCGGGGCGGCAATCGTGCTGGTGTCCGGCTTGGCGGTGCCGGCGGCACTCGATGAGATTCCGGTGGCGGCGCTTTCGGCCGGCAGTTTTACCGTCGTGGCTACCGACCGTTTCGCGTTCTCCGAACCGGCGCCGGTACTCGATTACCGCCAGCGGGAGAAATTTCTCCGTGGACGACATCACTTCAATCAGAAATGGGTGGTTTTCCCTTCCCTCGGCGGCGACTGGGGTCTGGGGCCGACGTTCATCGCTGACCGATGCTCGGGTTGCCACGTCGGTGGTGGCCGCGGCGACACGCCGAAGTCGGCCGACCAGCAATTGCTCTCGGTTTTGGTGCGCATTTCGATCCCGGGCGAAGATGAGCACGGGGGGCCTAAGCCCCACCCGAACTACGGCGACCAGATTCAGAACCAGGGCTTGATGGGGCAGGACCGCGAGGCGACCTATCTGGGCGAACGCGTGCCGCAGGAAGCTCATCTGTATGTCGACTGGGAGGAAGTGCCCGCCACCTTCGCGGACGGTGAAAGAGTCTTGCTGCGCAAGCCGCGGCTGCGCGTGGACAAACTCAATTTCGGGCCACTCGGCCCCGAGGTGATGTACTCGTTGCGGATCGCCCAGCCCACTTTCGGCCTGGGACTGCTGGAGTCGGTGAACGAGGCCGATATTCTCGCCATTGCCGAGAGGCAAAAAGTGCAAGGCGTGAACGGGCGTCCGAATTATGTCTGGGACGCGATCGGCAAGCGCGTTGCGCTCGGCCGATTTGGTTGGAAATCGAATCAACCATCGATCAGGCAACAGATCGCCGCGGCACTTCACGGCGACATCGGCGTGACCTCGCCGCTGTTCGACAAAGAAAACTGCCCGCCGGTGCAGCAGGATTGCGCGTACCAGCCGCCGGGCAACCAGCCGGAACTCGTCGAGGTCAACTGGGACGAACTGGAGTTCTGGACCCAGGCGCTCGCGGTGCCGGCTCGGCGCAACGTGGGCGATGCCGACTTCAGGAGTGGCGCGCGCCTTTTCGCCGAGGCCAAATGCGCGGTCTGCCATGTCCAGGAGCTGAAGGCCGGATCCCTGCCTGGGCTACCGCAGATCAAGGACCAGGTTTTCCATGCCTACACCGACTTGCTGCTGCACGACATGGGCGAGGACCTCGCGGATCACCGTCCCGAGTTCAAGGCCGGCGGGCGCGACTGGCGCACGCAGCCGTTGTGGGGAAGCGGTCTGTCGGAGACCGTGAGCGGCAGCACGGCGATGTTGCATGACGGGCGCGCCCGCAATCTGACCGAAGCCATTCTCTGGCACGGCGGAGAGGCACTGGCTTCGCGCGAGGCTTTTCGGAACATGCCGAAAGCCGATCGCGAGGCGTTGCTGAAGTTTCTATCCTCGATCTGAGCCGGGAAACGGAGCGAATGCGGCCAATCAGCCGTTGTGATGGCAGGCATGGCGGTTGGTTTTGGGCTCTTCTCCTGCTGTCAGGGTTGTCCGTGCCGCATGCGGTCGAAGCCGACACGGCGGAAGAACTGCTCAGCCGTTACCACGCGGAGGCACAAGCCGAGTCGGCGGCGTTTCGTGGCTTTTCCGTGGAAGAAGGACGGATCTTTTATTTTCGGAAGTATCCAGCGCCGGTCATAGGCGAAGTCGGCTGCGTATCCTGCCATTTGCAGGATCCTCGCCGGTCCGTCATGCGCCATCGCACGAAAGTGCCCTGCCGCGCATGCCACGTCATCGACGACGCGGAGCACGCTGACCCGGAGAACGCCAAAAAACGGGATATCGATGCGTTCGCCCCCGTAGCCAATCCGCGCAGGTTCACCGATCCAGAATGGGTGGAGAAATGGTTCCGGACGAACTGCAATTACGTACTCAAGCGCCCCTGTACGGCCGTTGAAAAGGGCAACCTTCTGGCCTGGGTACTCAGCCTGGAGCCGAGCGCCCTGGACAACAAGCCGGAACTAGGAAAGGAGTACGAATGGTTGATTGCAGAATGAACTGCTTCACGGGATTGACCGGCCGCGCTCGCGCGGGGCGCCATCTCTAAATCGGCAAGTGGGTTACCAGGAGCGCCCGTTGCGGGCGCCCGGATTGCCGCGGGCATAGCTCTGGTGCGGCGACAATAAAAAAAGCCGGGGACGAGCCCCGGCTTGAATTGTCGGACGATCTCTCAAACAGCGGGGATGCCGCTGTAGTTGGTGTTGCTCTTGGCGACATAACCGTAAGCGGCGTTGCTGCGCTCGCCTCCCATGGCGATGTAGTCCGCCTTGATCTGGGCGATCTGATCCTGGTTGAAGGGCTTGCCCGCGCCGATCTTGATGTCCAGGCCATAGAGGTGCGCGGAGTTCAGGCCGAAGATCTTCTGTTTGACCTCGCTGTTCGGCCCGCCAAGGTGGGTTTTCCACTTGAACTTCTTCATGATGTCGTCCGGAATCTCCAGCCGGCGCATGGCTTCGATCTGCCACTGCGGGCTGCCGTACCACACC
>CAYNFN010000445.1:0-30893 GCA_964396485.1 uncultured Alcaligenaceae bacterium | reverse complement strand
AGTTAGAAGTCAGTCTGCACATGGCGTTCATGGAAGCACGGCAGAAGCGCCACGAATTCATCACCGTGGAGCACTTGCTGCTCGCCATGCTGGACAATCCGTCCGCCACGGAAGTCCTGCGCGCATGCGCCGCCAACGTCGAGGAACTGAGAAAGCTCCTGAACGACTTCATCAACGAACATACGCCGGTGGTGAGCGGCGAAGAAGTCGACACCCAACCTACGCTCGGCTTCCAGCGGGTGATCCAGCGCGCCATCCTGCATGTGCAATCTTCGGGCAAAAAAGAAGTGACCGGCGCCAACGTGCTGGTCGCGATCTTTGGCGAGAAAGACTCGCACGCGGTTTACTTCCTGCACCAAAAGGGCGTAACGCGCCTGGACGTGGTGAACTTTATCTCCCACGGCATCACCAAGGTGCCACAGGCGGCGCCCGCCAAGCAACAGCCGGAGGCGGACGCGGATACCGAGCAGGAGCAGTCGTCGGGGGGCGCGCTCGAGAGCTACACCTTGAACCTGAACGCGCTCGCCATCTCCGGCAAGATCGATCCGCTGATAGGCCGGGAACGCGAACTCGAGCGCGTGATCCAAACGCTGTGCCGCCGGCGCAAGAACAATCCGCTCCTGGTGGGCGAGGCCGGGGTGGGAAAGACAGCGATTGCCGAGGGATTGGCGCGCCGCATCATCGAGGGCAGCGTGCCCGAGATCCTGTCGCGCTGCCAGGTCTACGCGCTCGACATGGGCGCGCTGCTTGCCGGCACCAAGTACCGCGGCGACTTCGAGCAACGGCTGAAAGCGGTGCTCAAACAGCTCACCGACAACCCCAACGCAATCCTGTTCATCGACGAAATCCACACGTTGATCGGGGCCGGTGCGGCCTCCGGCGGGACGCTGGACGCCTCCAACCTGCTCAAGCCGGCGCTGGCGTCCGGGAGCCTGAAGTGCATCGGCGCCACCACATACACGGAATTCCGCGGGATTTTCGAAAAGGACCACGCGCTTTCGCGGCGCTTCCAGAAGATCGACGTGGGCGAACCTTCGGTTGCGGAAACCGTCGAGATCCTGCGCGGCTTGAAGACGCGTTTTGAGGCGCACCACGGGGTGAAGTACACCGCCTCGGCGCTCACCTCGGCGGCCGAGCTGTCCGCGCGCTTCATCAATGACCGCCATTTGCCCGACAAGGCCATCGACGTGATCGACGAGGCCGGCGCGGCGCAGCGCATCCTGCCGAAGTCCAAGCAGAAGCGCGTCATCAGCAAACACGAGATCGAAGAGATCATCGCCAAGATCGCGCGCGTTCCGGCGCAGAGCGTGTCTTCCACCGATCGCAGCAAGTTGCAGAACCTCGACCGCGACCTGAAGGCAGTAGTGTTCGGCCAGGAAAAGGCGATCGACGCACTGGCGGCCGCGATCAAGATGTCGAGGAGCGGCCTGGGCAACCCGCAGAAGCCGATCGGCTGCTTCCTTTTCAGCGGCCCCACCGGGGTGGGCAAGACCGAGGTGGCGCGCCAGCTCGCCTATACCATGGGTGTGGAACTGATCCGCTTCGACATGTCCGAGTACATGGAACGGCATGCGGTGTCGCGCCTTATCGGCGCGCCGCCCGGTTACGTCGGTTTCGACCAGGGCGGGCTGCTCACCGAGGCGATCACCAAGCATCCGTACTCGGTGCTGCTGCTCGACGAGATCGAAAAGGCGCATCCGGACATTTTCAACATCCTGCTGCAGGTGATGGACCACGGCACGCTCACTGACAACAATGGGCGCAGGGCGGACTTTCGCAATACCGTGATCGTCATGACCACCAACGCAGGCGCCTCGGAGCTGTCGAAGACATCGATGGGATTCACCCAGCAGGTCGTTGCCGGAGACGAGATGGCGGAGATCAAGCGCATGTTCACGCCGGAATTCCGCAACCGCCTGGATGCCGCCATTTCCTTCTCGGCGCTGTCCCACGAGGTCATCATCAAGGTGGTGGACAAGTTTCTCATGCAACTCGAAGAGCAATTACACGAGAAGAAAGTGGAAGTGGCCTTCACCGATGCGCTCAAGGCCTATCTCGCCAAGAACGGCTTTGATCCGCTGATGGGCGCGCGGCCCATGTCGCGGCTGATTCAGGACACGATACGCACTGCGCTGGCCGACGAGCTTCTGTTCGGACGCCTGGCGAGCGGCGGCAAGGTTACCGTCGACGTGGATGCCGAAAGCAAGACCAGGCTGCTTTTCGACGAAGCCAAGGAAGAAAGCCTCGCCTGAACGAACGCAATGGCGCAACCGGAGCCGGACCGACGAGGTCCGGCTTTTTTTTCAGGGACACCGGGCCGCACTTGGGTGTGCCGGCAGGGTTGCATCGCCTTTCGGCCGGGAGTAACGTGTATGCGAGTGGAGCGCATACGGAATTGTAGTCACACGTTATGAATAGGAGAACAGCAATGATCAGGGCAGGCATCACGTTCGCCGCGCTGCTGCTCGCCGGAGCGAGCGTTCCCGCGCTCGCGGCAGACAACGTCAACGGGCGCAATTGGGCGGCATCCTGCACCGGCTGTCATGGCACCAACGGCCATAGTGAGGGCGGCATGCCATTGCTGGCCGGTTTGGACAAGGCGTACATCGTCAACGCGATGAAGGAGTTCAAGGCCGGATCAAGGCCGGCAACCGTCATGCACCAGCACGCCAAGGGCTACTCGGACGAACAGATCGAGCGGATCGCGGAGTTCTTCGCTGCGCAACCACTGAAGTGAAGCCCGGCAACCGAGGAGAGAGAAAATGGCTTTGACACGTCGCGATTTCGTCAAATGGTTGTCGGCCTCGGCTGCGTTATCCGGAAGCATTGGTTGCGCGACCGCCCCGACATCCAGGATCGTCGGCAGGGTGGTGGTAATTGGAGGCGGCTACGCCGGTGCGACCGCCGCCAAGTATGTCCGCATGTGGGGACCGGACATCGAAGTCACTTTGGTCGAGCGGGACGCGGAGTTCGTTTCCTGTCCGCTTTCGAACCGAGTGCTTGCCGGCGTCATCCAGTTGAAGGTCCTCACGCGCGACTACGGCAACCTTCAGGCCAAGTATGGAGTGAAGCTGATCCGCGACGAGGCAACGGCGATCGATCCTGTCGCGCAGGAAGTGCGATTGGGGAAGGGCGGTGCGCTCAAGTACGATCGCCTGATCGTGGCGCCGGGAGTGGAAATTCTCTACAACGAGGTGCCCGGCTTGGATTCGCCCCAGGCGCAGGCACGAGTGCTGCACGCCTGGAAGGCCGGGCCGCAGACTGTGGCGCTGCGCAAGCAACTGGAGGCCATGGCGGACGGCGGCGTGTACGCGATAACGATTCCCAAAGCCCCGTACCGCTGCCCGCCGGGACCTTACGAACGCGCCTGCCAGGTGGCGTGGTACTTGAAGACCAGCAAGCCGAAATCCAAGGTCCTCATTCTCGACGCCAATGAGGACGTGGTGTCGAAGAAGGGGCTGTTCATGAAGGCGTGGAGCGAGCGCTACGCCGGGATCATCGAGTACCGACCGAACAGCGAACTCTCGGGAGTGGATGCGGCCACCCTGACGGCGAAACTCACATTTGAAGACGTCAAGGCTGATGTGTTGAACGTGGTCCCGCCCCAGCGCGCCGGTAAGATTGCCGCAGACGCCGGGTTGATCACCGCGAATAACAGGTGGTGCGGTGTGGATTTTCTGACCTATGAGTCATCGGCCGTGAAGAACGTGCACGTACTCGGTGATGCCATCATGGCCGCACCGCAGATGCCCAAGTCCGGACACATGGCGAACCAGCACGCGAAGGTCTGCGCCGCCGCGGTGGTGGCGCTGATGCACGGTGAGGCGGTCAATACTCAGCCGCTGGTCAGCAACACCTGCTACAGCTTTGTGAGCGACAAGGACGTCATCCACGTTGCTTCCGTGCATGCCTATGTCCCGGAGAAGAAAACCATGGAGATCGTCCCGGGAGGCAGCGGTGTGTCTGCAGCGGCGAGCGAACTTGAAGGCCAGTACGCGGAAGCCTGGGGCAGGAATATCTGGTCCGACATGCTCGGCTGAAGCATGCTTGTGGAGGTACCCGAATGGGCGGCTTTGCCGCCCGTTTTCATTTCCGGTCGCGATTGCGCCTCGGAGGTATGAGGAGGAACGATGCGGCCACTGCCAGCGTGAACAGAATGTAAAGCGTCAGGAACACCCACTCTGGAAAGTCGTAGTAAAGGATGCGGTGAAGCCAGCGGGCGATGAAACCGCTTTCCGCAGCGCGGCCGCGCAACTGATCCTCCCAGACGGTGAGCGGACAGGCGACACCGATGAGCGCTTCGGCGCAAACGAAGAGGATCGCCGCCATGTGCAGTACGCGAAAGTGGAAATTGTGAACGATCTGCCAACTGCGCAAGGCGCCGATCCAGATGACCGCCAGGCCGCCGACAACGAACGCCACGAAAAGGGCGTGGACCAGGAGAACAACGTCGGCGAGCCCGCTCACGTCGTCGGGCTTATGCAGCGCTTCCCTAGCTGGCCACAGGGCGCGATGGATCGGCGATCCACTCGCTCCACGAACCGGGATAAAGCCGGGTGCCCTTGATGCCGGCGATTTCCATCGCCAGCAGATTGTGGCAGGCAGACACGCCCGAGCCGCAATGATGCACCACTTTTTCCGGTGACGCATCGCCGACCAGCGATTTGAAATCGGCGCGCAGTTCCTCCGGTGACCTGAAGTGACCCTGGGCGTTCAGGTTGTCCTTGAAGAAGCGGTTGAGCGCGCCCGGAATGTGGCCGGCGACCGGATCGATGGTCTCGTTGCGGCCATGGAAACGGTCGTTGCTGCGCGCGTCGATCAGTACCATATCCTTCGACTTGAGGCGCTCCGCGACGGTTGCAGCGTCCACCCAGGAGCGGTCGGGCTTGCCGCTGAACTTTGCCGGCGTCGGTGCCGGCAGTTCCTTGGTCACAGATTGGCCGGCAGCAGTCCATGCCTGCCAACCACCGTCAACGACCGCCACCTTCTGATGTCCGACCCACCGCAACATCCACCACAGGCGCGAGGCATAGGTGCCGCCAGCATGATCGTAGCCTATTACCTGACTGTGACCCGAAACCCCCATGCGGCCGAGCCAATTTATGAAGGCATTCGGGTCGGGCAGCGGATGGCGTCCATTCTTGCCGGTAAGCGGCCCTGCGAGATCCCTGTCCACATGCGCGAAACGGGCGCTGGGAATGTGCGATTCGGCATACGCCTTCGGTCCGAACTCGGAATTGGTCAATTCGTGCCGGCAGTCGAAGATCACGAAATCCACGTTGCCGAGATGCTTCGCCACATCGGCGACGGAGAGGAGCATCGTGTAGTTCATGCGGGAGGCGTGAGTCGTGAGTCGTGAGGCGAAGGGTTCGAGGGTCGAGTGTTTCGGCGCAGCCTGCGGCTGCGTCCTGCATTTTCTGGTTCCTACGTTCCTTGCGCGGGCTTACAGGTGCGGCTCGATGCCCCTGTGCAAGAATTCGTGGAAGTGGATCATTCCGTCTTCCATCGGCGACTGATACGGACCGAATTCATTGCGGCCTTGCTGGTAGAGCGCGCGGCGGCCTTCGGTCATACGGACACAGATCTCCTCGTCTTCCCTGGCGGTCTCGATGTAGGCCTGTTGCTCCGCTTCGACAAACTCGCGTTCGAACAGAACGATGTCCTCAGGGTAGTAGAACTCCACCACGTTGCTGCAGTGTTCGGGTCCGCGCGGCACGATGGTGCTGACCACCAGTACATTGGGATACCATTCCACCATGATGTTCGGATAGTAGGTGAGCCAGATTGCGCCCTGCTTGGGCATCTCGCCATTGTTGTAGCGCAGCACCGCCTCGTGCCATTTCTTATAGGCAACCGTGCCTGGCTTCCCGAGCGCCTGGTTGATCCCTACGGTCTGCACGCTGTACCACTCGCCGAATTCCCACTTCAGATCCTCGGCATTGACGAACTGGCCCAGCCCCGGATGGAAAGGCCCGACGTGATAATCCTCGAGATAAACTTCGATGAACGTCTTCCAGTTCACCGGGTATTCTTCGATCATCACTCGATCGAGCATGTAGCCGGAGAAATCCAGATCGGCGAGCACGCCAAGTTTCGACAAATCCAGGCTGGGATTGCGCGGACCGGCGAACAGCAGGCCATTCCAGTGGGTCAAAGGTGTCTTTTCCAGGTCCAGGCAGGGGTTGCCGGGAAAATGCGGGGCACCGAGCAGGCGACCCGACATGTCGTAAGTCCAGCGGTGCAGCGGGCAGACGATGTTGTGCGTGCGTCCATGTCCCTTGAGGATGATGGACTGGCGGTGGCGACAGACGTTGGAGAGCAGTTCCACCCCATTCTGGTTGTGCACTAGCGCCTTGGCGTGGCCCATCCATTCGAGGGTGCGATAGTCACCAACTTCGGGAACCATCAATTTGTGGCCGACGTAATCTGGCCCCTGCTGGAACAGCACTTTCTGCTCAATTCTGGCAATGCGCGGATCGAGATACCACTCGACGGGCAGCTGCGCCGGTGTTCGAGTCAAAGCGGATACATTAGCCAGATCTGTCATAACCGGTTGTTCCCCGCGGGGCGAAGCAGTAATAAAAAAACCGCCCCCGGCTTGGCGCACAGTCTGGGCGGAATTCCGTGGGGCATTGTCCCTTAAAACCCTACCGGGCACAACGTCTTTAAGGTTACACATGCCTCGTTGGTTCAACGCCATCCGACCTCATTCGTTGACCCGGGTTCCGGGGATAGGCTATTTTTACGAACTTTCCCTCCCCGCGATCATCTGTCCACCGTGACCAAACTCAAATCGCAGAAGCCGCAATCCTTCGAGCAGGCGCTCGCCGAGATCGAGAGCATCGTCGCTGCCATGGAGGCGGGGCAGCTGCCGCTCGAACAGTCCCTGGCGGCCTACAAGCGTGGCGCGGAGCTCCTCCGGTATTGCCAGGCGCAGCTGCAGGAAGCCCAACAACAGGTCAAGGTCCTCGAGGCCGGCACCCTGCAGAATTTATCCGGTGACAACGGCAACGAATGATTTTCAGGTTTGGATGCTGGACCGTCAGGACCGCATCGAGAAAACCCTGAATGCTCTGTTGCCGGCGCCGGAGCTCGCGCCCACACGCCTGCACGCGGCGATGCGTTATGCCGTGTTGGGTGGAGGAAAACGCGTAAGGGCGTTGCTCGCTTACGGAGCCGGCGAACTTTCCGGCGCCGACGCGCGGCGGGTGGACCGAGCGGCCGCCGCGGTGGAAATGGTCCATGCGTATTCTCTGGTGCACGATGATCTGCCCTGCATGGACGACGATGTGCTGCGCAGAGGCAAGCCCACGGTGCATCTGGCATTCGACGAAGCCACCGCTTTGCTGGTTGGCGACAGCTTGCAGAGCCTTGCCTTTCAAGTCATATCCGAGAAACCGATGGACGACGATGCGCAGCGCCAGGTGGAGATGATCGAACGTCTTGCCAACGCCTGTGGCTCACGCGGCATGGCGGGCGGACAGGCGATCGACCTCGAGGCCACCGGCAAAACACTCGCGGTGACCGAACTGGAATTCATGCACGTTCACAAGACCGGTGCGCTGATCCGGGCTTCCGTGATGCTGGGTGCGCGTTGCGGCGACGCGTTGTCACATGCGCAGTTCAACGAGCTGGATCGCTTTGGCAAGTTCATCGGGCTGGCCTTCCAGGTGGTCGACGACGTGCTGGATGCTCAGTCCAGCACCGCGACACTTGGAAAGACCGCGGGCAAGGATGCAAAGAACAACAAACCGACTTACGTGGGCGCGCTCGGTCTCGACGGGGCGCGCAAGTTCGCCGCGGAATTGCGCGACGACGCATTACGCGCGCTGGATGCGCTTCCTCAGAACGGCGGACGACTTCGCCAACTCGCCGAGTTCATCGTGTTGCGACGGTTCTGAATTCGGGCACAGACATGTACGAACTCCTCGAGAAGATCAGCTATCCGTCCGACCTGCGCGCACTCCAACGCAAGCAGCTCACGGAGCTCGCCAGGGAATTGCGTGACTATCTGATTCATTCGGTGGCAAACACCGGTGGTCACCTGTCATCCAATCTCGGCACCGTTGAGCTCACGGTGGCGCTGCACTATGTTTTCAACACGCCCCATGATCGTCTGGTTTGGGATGTCGGCCACCAGACCTACGCCCATAAGATTCTCACCGGGCGTCGGGAGCGGATGTCGACGCTGCGACAGTATGGCGGCGTAGCCGGCTTTCCGCGCCGTATCGAAAGTGAATACGACACCTTCGGCACCGCGCATTCCAGCACCTCGATCAGCGCCGCCCTCGGCATGGCGGTGGCGGCGCGCATGAAGGGCGAGGACAGGCGGGTGGTGGCGATCATCGGCGACGGTGCGATGACCGCCGGCATGGCATTCGAGGCGCTGAACAACGCGGGAGCCATGGACGCAAACCTTCTGGTCGTTCTGAACGACAACGACATGTCGATCTCGGAAAACGTCGGTGCGCTTAACAACTACCTGGCGAAATTGATGTCCGGACGCTTCTACGCGGCTGCGTGGAGAACCAGCGAGAAAGTGCTCGGTGTGGTGCCGCCGATGCTGGAGTTGGCCAAGCGCGCCGAAGAACACGTGAAGGGCATGGTTACGCCCGGCACCTTGTTCGAGGAGTTCGGCTTCAACTACATCGGCCCAATAGACGGCCACAACCTCGACGTGCTGGTGTCGACCCTCAGCAATCTGAAAAAACTCGAGGGACCGCAGTTCCTTCACATCGTCACCCGCAAAGGCAAAGGGTACGAGCCGGCGGAAAAGGACCCGATCCTGTATCACGGGGTAACCAAATTCGACCCGGACGTGGGCATCACACCCAAGGCCGGCGGAAAGCCGACCTACACCCACATATTTGGCGACTGGCTCTGCGACATGGCGGCGCTGGATTCGCGCCTGATCGGAATCACGCCGGCGATGCGCGAGGGGTCAGGGTTGGTACGTTTCTCCCAGGAGTATGCGGACCGCTATTTCGACGTCGGTATCGCCGAGCAGCACGCGCTCACTTTCGCCGCCGGATTGGCGTGCGAGGGTCTGAAGCCGGTGGTGGCAATCTATTCGACCTTTTTGCAACGCGCCTATGATCAGTTGATCCACGACATCTGCATCCAGAACCTGCCGGTCTTGTTCGGAATTGATCGCGCCGGGCTGGTCGGCGCCGATGGGCCAACGCACGCCGGCAGCTTCGACCTAAGCTACCTGCGCTGCCTGCCCAACATGGTGGTGATGGCCCCGAGCGACGAGAACGAATGCCGCCAGATGCTCTATACCGGCTTCCAGATCGACGGCCCGGCGGCGGTGCGCTACCCGCGCGGCAGCGGGCCGGGCGTGCCGGTCCAGAAGGACCTGACCGCGCTGCGGATCGGCAAGGGCGAGGTGCGCCGTCGCGGCCAGCGGGTTGCGATCCTGTCTTTCGGGGCGCTCCTCAAGGCTTGCCTGGAAGCCGCGGATAAGCTCGACGCGACGGTTGCCAACATGCGTTTCGTGAAACCACTGGACCAAGAGCTGGTCCGAGAACTGGCGACCGCACACGAGTGGCTGGTCACCGTGGAAGAGAACACCATCCTTGGTGGCGCCGGCAGCGCCGTCTTGGAACTCCTTGAAAAACAAGGAATTCATAAGAGAGTTCTGCAGCTTGGGTTACCAGATCGCTTCGTCGATCACGGCGACCCGGCGCGATTGCTCAAGGAATGCGGTCTGGATGCAGAGGGCATCCATGCGTCGATTGCGGCAAAATTAGCCGAGTAGTTTACTCAACTATTTGCGTCGTCTATAATCCGACGCGTGTACTCCAACCCAGGGACCCAGTGATGAATTCCCCCGAAGGCTTCTCGATTCCTGACGTACAGAGTTCGGCGGACACCCGCCGGCTCGCCGTCGACAAAGTCGGAATCAAGGCCATCCGCCATCCGGTGCGGGTGGCGGACCGGAGCGACGGCGTTCAGCACACCATCGCCACCTTCAACATGTACGTGGGCCTCCCGCACAACTTCAAGGGCACTCACATGTCGCGTTTCGTCGAGATCCTGAACTCGCACGAACGTGAAATCTCGGTGGAGTCCTTCGAGACGATGCTACGCGACATGGTCAAGCGGCTGGAGGCCGAGTTCGGCCATATCGAAATGACCTTTCCGTACTTCATCAACAAGGCCGCGCCGGTGTCCGGGGTCGAGAGCCTGATGGACTACGAGGTTACCTTCGTCGGCGAGGTTTCCAGGGACCAGTACGTTTTCACCATGAAAGTGGTGGTTCCGGTCACCAGCCTGTGCCCGTGCTCGAAGAGGATCTCCGAATACGGTGCGCACAATCAGCGCTCGCACGTGACCATCAGCGCGCGCACCAACACGCACGTGTGGATCGAGGACCTGGTCCGTATCGCCGAGGACCAGGCGTCCTGCGAACTCTATGGCCTGCTCAAGCGCCCCGACGAAAAGTACGTTACCGAGCGCGCCTACGACAATCCCAAGTTCGTCGAGGACATCGTGCGCGATATCGCGACCGTGCTGAACCGGGACAAGCGCATCGACGCCTACGCAGTGGAATCGGAGAACTTCGAATCCATACACAACCATTCTGCGTACGCGCTGATCGAGGGCGAAAAGACGAAAAAGTAAGAGAATGAGTGTGCAAATGCAGAACGGGCCGCATCGCGGCCCGTTCTCGTTTCTGTGTTTGGCTCAACCCTGTTTCCTGGCGCGATACCATTCCAGCGTTTGCCGGATCGCCTCATCTGGCGGCGTTGGCGACATGCCGAAAGTTTTCTCGAAGCAGCTCGAGACCATTGCGAAGTCCCGCTCGAACTGGTAGAGCATTTCGAATAGTTCTTTCATATTCGCGTCGAACAATCCGGCCAGTCGAATCGCAAAACGAGGCGCGCTGCTCAGTTTCGCCGGCTTGCCCAGCGTGCGATAGATGGCTTCGACGAAGTGGCGTGTCGTCATCGCCGGCGGGCTCGGCACGTGCCAGACTTTTCCCAGGGCTTCGTCCCGCTCTCCCATCACCGCCAGCGCCTTGCCGAAATCGTCGATGAAAGTGAAGGAATGCAGCCGGTCCGGGTCGCCGACCACCTGGGCTGATTTTCCGGCCAATGCGCGGCCGAAGACGCGGCTGCCCATCATCGCCGCGTCGGTGGCGAAGGGCCCAAAAAAATCCGACCCGCGTCCGATCGCCACTCTTACCTTGCCTGCCTGGTGCGCATCGAGCAACGAGCGCGCGATCGCTGCACGGATGCGCCCTTTTTTCGTCGTCGCAGCGTAAGGCCGCTCCTCGGTCATTGCGCCCTCGACTGCGCCGTACATGTAGAGATTGTCGCCGTACACCAGTTTCGCGCCTGCAGCAGCGGCACCCTCGACGATCCCGGCGGCGATCGCCGGAAATTCCGTCCAGCGCGGGTAGGGCAGGCCCACGCAGTGATAGACCACTGCCGCGCCTTCACACACTTCGCGGGCCTGCGCAGGATCGGCGGCGTTCGCGCCACCCACCTCGGTTTGCATATCCTTGGGAAACCTGACCCGGCCCGAGCGGCTTATCAGCCGCACGCGCTTCCCCTGGCAGCGCAATTCGCGCACTACCGCGAGTCCCAGCGGGCCGGCGCCGAAGATCACCTGCAAGTCGTTCACAGCGTGCGGACCGCCACCAGCGTGCTGGCTTCGCGAGCCGGGCCGAGCGGGTTGCGCAGCGGCCGACCGAACGCCGGCGAACTGATCTCGAACACATCGCCGACTTTGGTTTCGATCTTCTTGGTGAAGCTCCCGGTGGCGGCGCCAAAAAAGTGCACGTGCACGTCGCCGGCCTGACGGAAGTCGCGATATTTGAAATGATGGTGTTCGAGATTGGCGATCGAATGGCACATGTTGTCTTCGCCCGAGAGCCAGTCCTCGGCCCATATTTCACGGCCGTCGCGCGTTAGCCGCGCACGGCCGGAGACGGACTTCGGCAACTCGCCGACCAGCAACTCCGGCCCGTAGCTGCACTGGCGCAATTTCGAATGTGCGAGATAGAGATAGTTCTGGCGCTCCATTACGTGATCAGCGTATTCGTTGCCGAGTGCAAACCCAACCCTCAGCACCCCGCCCTGGTCCCCGACGATGTACAGGCCGACGACTTCCACTTCCTCGCCGCCGTCGAGCGCATACGACGGCAGTTCCAGCGGTTCTTCCGGCGCGACCGCGCAGCGGCCGTCGCCCTTGAAGAACCACTCCGGGGCAACGCCGATCTGTCCGGGCAACGGCTTGCCGCCGTCTACGCCCCACTTGAACATCTTCATCGAATCGGTCATCTCGGCTTCCGCCTGCTTGAGCTTGACGTGCATGGAATCGCGCGCGGCCGCGCTGCCCATGTGCGACAGCCCGGTGCCGGAAATCAGGCAGTGGTAGGGATCAAGGTGGTCCAGCGGCGGCAGCAACCGGTGATCGTTGACCACTACGTCGTAGGTTGCCGTTTCCGTTCCGATCTTGTCCGTCGCTGCGGCTTCGAGTGTGATCTTGCTGCGCGCTGCCGCAAGTGCCAGGTCGTAAGTGCGTGTAACGCCGGCGAGCACGCGCAGCGTCCTGCCGTCCTCCGACACCACGGCGACCTTGCGGGAGCCGGAACGGTCTTTGAATTGAACGAGTCTCAAGATGCCCCCTTTTTGTCCTGTTTCTGTAATCGCTTTGCCCGCGATGCGAATGTTACGACGAATCTGCAGCTGTCGCGGGTGAGCGTCGTTGAGCGGCCGCGCTTGCCGACCTATACTGCAGCCTGAAAACGGGAGGAGACATGAAGGTCAACAGCAACGGCATCGGGAACAATTACACCGTCGAAGGCAAAGGACCGTGGGTCGTTCTCAGCCACTCGCTCGCGTGCAACCATTCGATGTGGGACGAACAGGCAGACGCGTTGAAGCGGCACTATCGCGTCTTGCGTTTCGACACCCGCGGGCACGGCGGCAGCGACGCACCGGACGGCGCCTACAGCCTGGACATGCTGGCCGAAGACTTGCTGGGCATCTTGGACGGCCTCGGCATCGAGGAAACGCATTTCGTCGGGCTTTCCATGGGCGGCATGATCGGCATGACTTTCGCGCTCGAGCATCCCGGACGTTTTCGCAGCCTGGTGCTGTGCGATACCTCGAGCAGGATTCCACCCGAAGCCGCCCCGGTTTGGGAGGGGCGCATCAAGACCGCCGCAGAGCAGGGGATGGAGCCGCTGGTTGAACCGACGCTGCAGCGCTGGTTCACGGAAGCTTTCTACACGAGCAACAAGGCGATGATGAAGCGGGTGGGGCAGATGATTCGCGCGACCAGGCCCGCGGGTTACATCGGCTGCTGCCATGCCATATCGAAGATCAACTTGACCGACCGGCTCGGCGCAATCTCGGGCCCGGTGCAGATCATCGTCGGCGAACAGGACGTCGGCACGCCGGTGGCGATGGCCCGCGTCATCCACGATGCTATCCCCGGATCGGAGCTGGTGATAATCCCTTCGGCCTCACATCTGTCAAACCTGGAACAGCCCGAGTTATTCAACAAGGCACTGCTCGGATTTCTCTCGAAGCACGGTTAGTGAGGAAACCCGTGACTGGTGTCGGCAAAATGGGATTCGGGACTCGGAAAGAGCAGCCGGCCGATGGCCGGCAATAAGAGCGTTGACGCAGAGGGCGCAGAGAAGAGCAAGAAAGGATTCACTTCAATACCCCCTTGAGGGGTACGCAAAGAAAAACAAAACCAATCAAGAGTCATACAGAATCTTGCAGTTACCCAGTCACCCAGTCACGGAATCTTGACGATCTCGACATTGTGTGGCCTGGATTTGAAGTAGCGGGTCAGGATCTTGTAAGTGTCGAGATCGAACGAGGGCTCGGCCCGAGTCTGCAGCACGTCGAACAAATCCATCTGCGAGTTGAGCGTGCCCAGGTAGCACCAGCGGTCGAGAACATGAATTTCGGTGCGCCTGCTTTCCGGGTCGTGCTCGCGGATGCCGATCCGCCCCGGAAACGGCCAGGTCTGCATGCGCAGCGAATGCAGCGCCTGCGTTACCCGCATCGAATGGGAAATTGCGCTTTCCTTGCCGACGCAGGCTCCGCGGCAACGCTTGAGCTGGTAGGCGAAACAGGGGCCCTTGCCCTTCTCCAGCCCCATGCCGATGTGACATAGCCGGTGTTCATCGGCGATTTCCCGCAACGCGTTCAGCGCCACCCGGCGCGAGCGGAACATGCCGTAGAGGTTGTCCAGTCCGGAGAAATTGACGTCCGCGGCGCTCACCAGCTGTGGCGTCTTCGGTCCGTTCACCGGCTCCCAGCGGAACGCGCACAGGTCGTTGTTGCGCCGCAGCCGCCGGTTGTGGATGGGTGCGAGCCGTTTGACAAGCTGCGCTTCCTTGATCAACGCACCCAGTTCCCCCGCGGTTTCTATCCACTCGACGCGGGTAATTTCCTGCGAGATGCGCATGTCCTTTGCGACACGATGATCGCTGTTGAAGTGCGACATCACCCGCGAACGCAGGCCGATGCTCTTGCCCACGTATAGCGGAATGTCGTTGTCGCCGTAAAACAGGTACACGCCCGGCCCTTCGGGAATGTCGTCGAGCACGTTGGCCGGCAGGCCCGGAGGCAGCGCCGGTTTCTTCAGCAAATCCTCCACGGCCGCGCGGATCACCTCGGGCCCGAGGTCGAGATGGACCTGGCGGGTGAATTCCCATAGCACGCGCGCATCGGCGAGCGCGCGGTGGCGGCCGTCGCAGGTAAGACCATGCCGTTCTATCAGACTGTCGAGGTTGTGGCGGCGGTGCTGCGGGTACAGCCGGCGCGACAGCTTGACGGTGCACAGCACCTTCGGCTGATAGCGCAACCCGAGACGGCGGAACTCGTTCTTGAGGAAACCGTAGTCGAAGCGGGCGTTGTGGGCCACCAGCACCTTTCCCTCGAGCCGGTCATAGAGTGACTCGGCGAGATCGGCGAAAGTGGGGGCATTCGCCACCATGGCGTCGGTGATCCCGGTGAGCGTCTGAATCGAGGGTGGGATGCGCATTTCCGGATTGACCAGCGAACTCCACTCTCCGACATGGCGCCCGCAATCCACATCCACCAGACCGATTTCGGTAATGCGGTCGTAGTGCGCCGTTGCCCCGGTGGTTTCCAGATCGAGGAATACCAGCGCGCGGTCAAGCATGTCCACCCTCTCGGGCGAGGAACAAGTCATTGAAAAAATTGGGATTCAGGTAATTCACTCGATGATAGAACTCGCCAGTTGGACACTCAGTCAATGTCAGCGCCCGCGGAGATGCAAATGTTTCATCCATCCATCTCAATTCTAAGGAGTGTTCATGAATCTCGCTTCGACTTTCCGTTCCCTGTTTCTGGGCGCCGCCTTGGTGATTGCTGCCGTCACGGCGTCCGCCGACACTTAGGGAAGCTCTCATCAAGCTCCGCATTCGCGACCGAGGCGATTCGGGACGCGCGCGAGCGCGGCCGCCCGTTCCCGGCCACGGCAAGTCCCCTTCCGGGGCTCATTTCTTGTAGCGGGAGGAAATGCTCCCAACGGTATAATCCCCAACACAATAAGAGGAGGAGACCATGTCGTTTCGTGTTGTCTTGTTTTTCCTGTGGCTCGCCGCCGCTCAGGCTCTGGCGCAGTCGGAAGGCGAGGCCACCGGGCCCGCATTGCTGGACTGCGAACATCCCCCGCAATCTCTGGCGGCAATGCTGCCGGAACCGGTCGCGAAAGTGGCCAGCGTCGAGTGCAATCCCTCTGCCCAGACCATTGTGGCCCGAGACGGCTGGAACTGGCGTTACCCCGGCAGCTTCTTCGACCGGCCGATCATTCCCGCCTATGCGCCCATGGATTCCCGCCACAGGGGAGGCCCGCGTTATTTCACCGAATTCACGGCGACCGAACTCACCGCGACCGATGCCAGGAAGCGCCACGAGACTTTTGCAAAGGATCTGCCGACCTACCGGGAAACGGCGCCGCCGGTGCGCCTGGTGAAGCTGGTCGCGCACAACGATCTCGGGCACGCGTTGGACGCTTACTTCGGGTTTCGCTCCGATGGCGAGGGTTGGGTCGTGTTGTGCGCGCCCGAATGCGCGCCCGAGTACCTTTTCCTGATGCACAAGATCGACTAGAGGAAAGCTAAGCGCATGGATCTCTCGGCAGCGCAGATTCTTCCGGCGGATGCAGAGTTGGCGACGCTGATCGGTCGCGCCTGGGTGCCCGGACGCGTGGGAGGGCCCAGCCCGGTCGTCATCGCCGGCGGCAGGGTTTACGACCTGGCGCACGTCGTCCCAACCGTGAGCGAACTGCTGAACAGCCGCGACCCGGTGAAGATGGCGCGGGAATCGGTGAAATCCGGATGGGCCGGCGCGATCGGCGAGGTTGCCGATCTGATTTCCAATTCGCATGCCGACCGGCGCGATCCGAAGAAGGCCTATTTGCTCGCGCCCTGCGATCTGCAGGCATTGCGCGCCTGCGGCGTGACCTTCATCGCCAGCATGCTCGAACGCGTGATCGAAGAGCACGCCAAGGGCGATCCGCTGAAATCCGAAGAGATACGCCGCAGCATCGGCGCGGAGATCGGCGCCGAGTTGAAGTCGGTCAAACCCGGCTCATCGGAAGCGATGCGGCTCAAGGAATCGCTGATCAGGCGCAACCTGTGGTCGCAGTACCTCGAGGTCGGTATCGGCCCCGACGCCGAAGTGTTCAACAAGTCGCAGCCCTTGTCGGCCGTCGGGGTTGGCGCAGATATCGGAATACGTGCCGACTCGTCGTGGAACAATCCCGAGCCGGAAGTGGTGCTGGCGATCAACCGTGCCGGCACGGTGGTCGGGGCCGCGCTCGGCAACGACGTCAACCTGCGCGACTTCGAGGGGCGCAGCGCCCTGCTGCTTGGCAAGGCCAAGGACAACAATGCCAGTTGCGCCATCGGGCCCTTCATCCGCCTGTTCGACGAGCGCTACCGAATCGACGACCTGCGCAAGACCCGCATCCATATCGAAGTGCTGGGCCCTGAGGGCTACCAGCTCAGCGGTGAAAGCCATCTCGCCAATATCAGCCGCGACCCGCTGGACCTCGCGTCGCAGGCGGTGAACCGGACGCATCAGTACCCGGATGGCGTGATGCTGTTTCTTGGCACCCAGTTCGCGCCGACCAAGGACCGCGGCGAGAAGGGCAAGGGTTTCACCCACAAGCTTGGCGATATCGTGAGCATACGGGCGGATGCGCTCGGAATGCTGGTGAACCGCGTAAGCCACTGCGACAAAGTTCCACCCTGGACCTTCGGCATCAACGATCTGATGCGCAATCTGGCGGCAAGAGGGCTCTTGTAGGCCCGAGGTACGAGGGCCGAGGGACGAGTAAGGGCCTTCCCAGCCTTTACAGCTTGTCCATGAATTCCACCATCCGTTTGCGCATTGCCGCATCCGGCAAACGCCCGATGCCCGCCATCATGTTGTCCACGAGATGTTGCGGCTTGCTGGTTGCGGGGATGACGCAGGTCACCGCCGGATGGCCGAGGATGTACTTCAGGAAAAACTGGCCCCACGACTTGCAGTCGAACTCTGCCGCCCACGCCGGCAATTCCTTGCCGCGCACTCGCGAGAACAGGCTGGCCTGCGCGAACGGGCGGTTGACGATCACCGCTGTGCCGGTATCCTGGGCCAGCGGCAGGATGAGCGCCTCCGCTTCGCGCTCTGCCATCGAGTAGTTGAACTGCACGAAGTCGAACTCCTTGGTCTTCATGAGGCGCTCGAGATCGCCGTATGCACCGGAGTGGTAATGCGTGATGCCCATGTAACGGATCCGCTCCGACGCCTTCCACTCCTGCAACGTTTTCAGGTGCGTGCGCCAGTCCAGCAAGTTGTGGATCTGCATCAGGTCCATGCGCGCCACCTTCATGCGCCGCATCGATTCTTCCATCTGGCGGATTCCGGCCTCTCGCCCGCTGGTCCACACCTTGGTTGCCATGAACAGCCGTCCCGTGATTCCCAGGCCGGCCGCGAGGTCGCCGACCACGGACTCCGAAGAGCCGTACATCGGGGAGCTGTCCACCAGCGTGCCGCCGTGCTGCGCGAACAGGCGCAGCACTTCTTTCAGCGATTCGCGTTCGCCAGCGCTGTTGCCGACGTCGAAGCTGTGGTAGGTACCCAGGCCGGACACCGGCAGCAGTTCGCCGGTCCGGGGTATGGGGCGTTTGGTCACGGCGAACGCGCTCGCGTCAGCGAACGACGGGTTGCCCATCACCACCCACGCTCCCCATCCCGCCAGCGCCTTCAGAGTTCTGCGGCGCGGCAGCCTGGTTGGTTTCGGGTGCATCGGTTCGTCTCCTCCACTCCTGTGTCTGACGCATATCCTCCTGGGCACGGCCAAGCATCCATCCGGTGCCCGCCCAGAGCAGTGCGATCGGTACGCCGACAAACGCGATTCCCGAGAAACTCAGGCCGATGATGCGCAGACCCTCGAACAGCCAGCCGCTCACCGCATCGCCGCCGCGAAACACGACTGTGTCGATGAAATTCTTTGGTTTGTATTTTTCTTCGCGGTTCAGAACCGTAAAAAGAATCTCGCGCGCCGGCCTTGCGATCGCGTACTCGCCGGCACGGCGCAGCACCTGGAATGCGACCAGGACCGTGAGCGTCGGCGCGAGCCCTATCAGGAAGAAGCCCACGACCGCCAGCACCGGGAGCACCATCAGTGTGGTGCCGATCCCGAAGCGCCCGATCAGCCGGTTCACGACGAACAACTGGCAGACCAGCGTCAACACATTGACGGCGAGATCGATCTGCGCGAATAAGCCGGTGCGGCCGCCCGAATCGGAGATCGCCATCGAAACGATATAGGCCTGATGAAAGTACAGGAACGTGCCGAGTACCGTGCCGAGCACGACGTACACGCCGATGCCGAGCAGATAGGGAGACTTCAACGCGAGTGTGACGCCGGCAAAGATGTTGCCGCCGAGCGGTTGCTCGGCCGCTCTGCCGCCGAACTCGACCTGTTCACCGGGATTGCGCGCGACGCGGCCGGCCAGGCGATAGATGCAAAGCACCGCCATCAGCAGCAGGCATGCGGACAGCGGCAGCAGATTTGCGGGACCGGTGGCAGGGGCAAGCATTGCCGTGACTGTCGGCCCCGCCAGGGCACCAAGACTGCCGCCCGCGGAAATGAATCCAAAGAGCCGGCGCGCCTGCTCGTTGCGGTACAGGTCGGCCATGAAGCTCCAGAACACCGACACGACAAACAGGTTGAACACGCTGACCCAGATGAAAAAGGCCTGCGCCGTGAAGGTCGGAGCGATTCGGAATTGGAGCAGGACGTAGAAGATGAGCAGGTTGGCGACGAAGAACAGATAGACGATCGGCAAAAGTTTGCGGCGCGGATAGCGGGAGGATACCCAGCCGAACAGCGGTACTGCGGCAAGCATGGTCACAAAAGTGCCGGTGAACAGCCATTGCAGATTTTCAACCCCGCCCTGAATGCCCATTTCATCGCGAACCGGGCGGAGGATGTAATAGCCGCACAGCAGGCAGAAGAAATAGGCAAATGACCACAGCATAGCGGTGGCCTCGCCTTGCCGGACCTGAACCAGGCGGCCGAGCAGGGCGGCGGGAGTCAGTGTCGTCATCACGTCGCCCACATTCTAACTAACTCCGGGAAACGGCTGCGAAAGGCGACCGTACCCCTTGAAAAAAAACCGCACTTTCCGCTGTCTTTGGCGTACCATGCGCGCGTGTTGCGTGGCTTTGCGCCCCGGTCCGTTTGCGGCGCAGGCTTGAGTGAAAGTGTTCGGTATCGGTTCTGCCATACGCGGTTCACCTGTAACTCCAACATCGGGTGTACCCCGTTTTACAAACTTTTTCTGAGGAAACATCATGGCAACTGGTACCGTTAAGTGGTTCAACGACTCGAAAGGCTACGGCTTCGTCACTCCGGATGACGGCGGCGACGATTTGTTCGCACACTTCTCCGCCATCAACATGGAGGGCTTCAAGACCCTGAAAGAAGGCCAGAAAGTCAGCTTCGAAGTCACCACCGGTCCGAAGGGCAAGCAGGCGTCGAACATCCAGAACGCCTGAGCGGCGTCGGCTCAGAACAGAAAACCCGCTTCGGCGGGTTTTTTGTTGCCCGCAGCAAATGCCTCAATTACAGTTGCCTTCAACCGCCTCGATCCTTCCAAGAATGCCGGTTTCCTTCCAGGACGTGCGCAGCGCTGCCGCGGCTATCGCCGGAGCCGTGGTCGCCACGCCTTGCCTGCATTCACGCACGCTCTCGGGCATTACCGGTGCGCAGGTCTTCCTGAAGTTCGAGAACCACCAGTTCACGGCCTCGTTCAAGGAACGCGGCGCATTGACAAAGCTGCTTTCCCTGACTGCAGCACAGCGCGCGGCCGGCGTGATCGCCGTTTCGGCCGGCAACCATGCACAAGGAGTCGCGTACCACGCCAGGCGGCTGGGCATCCCGGCCGTGATCGTCATGCCGCGCTTCACCCCGCACGTGAAAGTAGAGCACACCCGCGCATTCGACGCGGAAGTCATCCTGCACGGCGAGAACTTCGACGAGGCCAAGGCCTTTGCGCTGGACCTCATGGTGCAACGGCATCTGACGCTGGTCCATCCGTATGACGATGAGAAGGTGATCGCGGGACAGGGGACGATCGCACTGGAAATGCTCGCCGCGGAGCCGGATCTCGACGTGCTGCTGGTGCCGGTCGGCGGCGGAGGCATGATCTCCGGAACGGCCATTGCCGCTAAGTCCATCAAGCCCGGCATCGAGGTTGTAGGCGTGCAGACCTTGCGCTTTCCCTCCATGTACTGCGCCTTGAAGGGCCTGAAACCCGAGTTCGGCACCAATACCATCGCCGAGGGCATTGCGGTCCGGGAGCCTGGGAAGCTTACGCTGGAGATCGTGCGCACCCAAGTGGACGATCTGATCCTGGTCGACGAGGGCGACATCGAAGAAGCGATGCTGTTGCTTCTGGAAATCGAGAAGACCGTCGTCGAAGGCGCCGGTGCCGTGGGACTCGCGGGACTCCTGAAAAACCGCGACTGTTTTGCCGGCAAGAAAGTCGGGCTGGTCCTGTGCGGCGGCAACATCGATCCGCTCACGCTGGCCGACATCATCGAACGCGGCATGGTGCGTAGCGGACGGCTGACGCGGTTACGGGTAGAACTGCGAGACCTGCCGGGGTCGCTGGCCAAGGTAACCGCCTGCCTGGCTGAGGCCAATGCCAACATCGAGGAAGTGCATCACGAGCGCGCGTTCACCCGGCTGCCGGTACAGACCGCGGAAGTGGATTTCGTCCTGGAAACGCGCGGTCATGACCATATCCAGCAGATCATCGCGGCGCTGGAGAAGGCAGGGTTCAAGGCGAAGAACCCCACCTCACCCCGGCCCTCTACCCCCCTGGCCTCACCCCGCCCCTGCTTCGCTTCAAGTGTTCCCTTGTCTCCACAAGTGGAGAGGGAGGAAAGGTCAAGGGGCGGAGAGGGAGATGAGAGGCAATGAGTCTTTTGCATCGCCGGTTGCGTCGTGCACTGACCAAGCCCGAACGACTCTTGTGGGACAAACTTAGAAATCGAAACCTTGGCGGGTTCAAGTTTAGGCGCCAACATCCGATCGGGCCTTACGTCGCGGACTTTGTCTGTCTAGCTCCAAAGTTGGTTGTTGAGCTGGATGGAAGGCAACACTTGAAGCGTCGTGATTACGACGAGAATCGGGCAAACTTCCTTGAATCCAAAGGATTCATGGTGATCAGATTCCGAAACATTGAGATTTACCGGAAACAGTTCAGGTGTTCTCTCTGCAATCGAAGCCACATTACTTGCGCAACTGAAAAGTTGCTAGAGCCCCGAAAGCATCATGTTCCCTCTCCGCCTCAGGGGGAGAGCCGTACAACCGTTCGGGCTCCAGCGCCCGAAAGCCAACATCTTGAGTTCGCCGATCCACGCTCTCCCTCGAACTTGTGCCTCGCGGCACAGAGCCTGGGCTAATCGATCTGGCGTCCTCAAAACCTATAATTGCACATACAAGGGCTAGGGTGAGGTGGTGGTTAGGGCTCTTTCCAGGAAATCCAGCCGGTCCTGGCCCCAGAACAATTCCTTGTTGTAAACGTAGGTGGGCGCACCGAACACCTGCAGTTCGATCGCTTCGCCGGTGAGTTCGTCGTAGCGCTTCCGGGCTACATCGGACTTGGCGGCGGCAATCAGTCCGCGCGGCTCCAGTCCCTGTTCCTGGCTGATGTTTGCCAGTTCCGCTTCGTCGGCCATGTTCCGGTTCTCCGCCCAGCAGGCCTTGAGGATGGCGCCCGCGAGGCGCATCGCGCTGCCGACGCTTTTGCCATCCGCAGCGATGATCAGCCTTGCGGCCAGGTTGGTGTCGAAGGGGAAATGTTTCGGCTGCAGGGTGAGCGGCACGTCCAGGAATTTCTGCCAGCGCTTCAATTCGACAAAACGATAGGCCTGGCGCTGCGGTGCGCGCTTGGCGACCGGCAGGCCGCCGGATAGGGGGAAAATCTTTCCGTAATCCACGGGCTTTACGTTGATGCCGGCGCCATGCCGCTCTGCAATATCGGCGAAGCGTGCATGACCGAGGTAGGTCCAGGGCGACATCGGGGAGAAGTAGTAATCGACGGCTTTCATGTCGGATTTGCGCAGGGGAGTGGATTGAAGACCCACCAGAGTCTAACATCGCGGGAATTCCTGCCCGGTCCGCCACAACAGAAAACACAGAGTGGATCTCCCCGTCATATCGCTGCTCGCCTTGCTCGCCGTCGTCATCGCAGGCAGCTTCCTGCCCGTCAATGTCGGCGTGCTGGCCATTGCCGCGGCCTTCCTGGTCGGCGTTCCTTTGGCTGGCCTGAAGGTGGCGGCCATCGTCGCCGGATTCCCGGCGGGCCTGTTCCTCACCCTGGTCGGCGTCACGCTCCTGTTCTCCCAGGCGCGGGTCAACGGCACGCTCGACCGCATTTCGGCTCTCGCCGTCAGCCACGCGCGTGGGCGGGCAGGAGTCATCCCCATCATTTTCTTTCTGCTTGCGCTGGTGTTCGCGTCCATCGGTCCCGGCAACATCGCTTCGACGGCATTACTGGCCCCGGTGGCAATGGCGGCGGCGGGACGCGCCGGTATCCCGGCATTCCTGATGGCCATGATGGTATGTTGCGGCGCCAATGCCGGCGCGCTCTCACCCTTCGCGCCGACCGGCATCATCGCCAACGGCCTGATGGGCAAGATCGGCATCGAGGGCGCGCAGTGGACCAACTACTTCAGCCTGCTGGTATCGCAGGCCTTCGTCGGCTTCGCCGGCTATTTCCTGCTCGGCGGAACCCGGCTGCTTCGCGAAGGAACGGGAACGGTCGCGCTGGAGGAAGGGAGTTCAGGCGACCAGCCCCTGACCTGGCAGCAGAAACTTACCCTGGCGGTGATCGCCGCCCTGATCGTCGCAGTACTCGCGTTCAAGGTGGACATCACCATCGGCGCGTTTGTCGGCGCGGCCGTGTTGTCGCTGGCGCGGGCCGCTGATGAAAAGGAGGCGCTCAGAAGCATGCCCTGGAGTGTGGTGCTGATGGTCTGCGGGGTCACGGTGCTGATCGGCGTCGCGGACAAGACCGGCGGAATGGATCTGCTGACTTCGATGCTGTCGGAACTCTCGACGCAGGAAACCATTACCGGCGTCATCGCGCTCGTCACCGGGGTGATTTCCGTCTACAGCAGTTCCTCCGGAGTCGTACTGCCGGCTTTCCTCCCGACCATCCCGGGCCTCATCGAGAAACTCGGGGGCGGCAATGCGCTCGCCATAGCGTCCTCGATCAATGTCGGTGCGCATCTGGTGGACATCTCGCCGTTGTCCACGCTCGGGGCGCTGTGCATCTCCAATGCCGCGCCCGACGTCGATCGCAAGAGGCTGTTCAATCAGATGCTGGCCTGGGGGTTGTCAATGTGCGTCGTCGGCGCGGTGGTCTGCTACGTCTTCTTCGGCTTAACAACTTGACGCCTGGCTTTGCGATGGGAGACATGATTTCTCGGTTTTGGCTCATTGCGTCGGTATGTCGATGCTGAACGGGCATTGCACCCCCCGCGCCACGACTCAGCTCTCAGCAGGAAAGAGCTGGGTCATCCGGAGCTTGCAAGCAAATGCCTGTACACTCCCAAGAGGCTCATCGCACATTCGCCTTGAAAGCCGTGTGCGAAAGCGAACGATTGACCTGCAGAGAAGTCTTAATGACCCGATTTTTGATTTTCCAATCGGAGGGCTGTTGACCAGAGCCGAGGTATTTTGTTCGTGTCCTCGATAGAACGTATCAAACAACTGAAACGCAGCATCATCGCCCGGCGGACCAAACCGGATAACGGCAAAGGGATTACCCAGGTTCTTACTACCTTGGTGCCCCTTTCGGTCCTTTGGTGGGGCGCCGTGTGGAGTGCCGCGGTTTCTTACTGGCTGACCGCTGGCGTCACCTTGCTAATGAGCTTGTTCCTGCTGCGCGCATTTGCACTGATGCACGACTGCGGCCATGGCAGCTTGTTCCGCACCGCCCGGCTCAACCGGGTGTTCGGTTTTGTTTTTGGCGTCATATCGGGCATGCCGCAGTATGTCTGGTCCAAGCATCATGCTTATCACCACGCGACCAACGGCAACTGGTCAAAATACCGCGGGCCTTTAGATGTCGCGTCGGTCGACGAGTTTCAGGCGCTGACCGACAAGCAGCAACGCGCGTATGAACGTGCGCGCCATATCGGGCTGGCTCCCTTTGCCGGATTCGTATATTTGGTTATCAACCCCCGGTTGACGTGGCTGAAGGGCAGCATTCGCCTCGTCGGCCATATCGTTAAAAAGAAAATCGCTCAGCCCGGCAAATCGATCAGGGCACACGCCGCCGAATTTGAAACACCATATTGGACGTCCGCGCAAGAGTATTGGCACATGTTTTGGAACAACATCGTGCTGCTGTGCGGATGGGCGGTGATGTGTCTTCTTATCGGACCGGCATTGTTTTTTGCCGTGTATCTGGTCAGCGTGTCATTGGCGGGAGCCGCCGGCATCGTGCTCTTTACGGTGCAGCACAATTTCAGGCACGCCTATGCGAGCAGCGATGAGGGGTGGGACTACGACACAGCCGCGATACAGGGCACGAGTTTCCTGATCTTGCCGGGCTGGCTGAACTGGTTCACCGTCAATATCGCGTACCACCATATTCACCATTTGTCCGTCAGGATTCCAAACTACGGCCTGGTTCAATGCCATGACGAATTCGCACATTTACTTTCCGACGTTACCCGCATCAAACTGTCCGAGATTCCTCAGGCGCTGAAGTACATTTTGTGGGACACGCGTGCGCGCCGCATCATTTCGACCGCTGAGTATAGGCAGCAAGAAAGACAGGCCGGTTTTATTTGATTTTTCCCAAGGGGATCCAAGCCACACGCTGGCACGCACTTGGTGGACATCTCGCCGGTGTCCACGCTCGGTGCACTATGCCTTTCCAAACGCGCGCCGGACCTGGATCGTAAGAAGGTCTTCAACCAGATGCTGATGTGGGGGCTGTCGATGTGCGTCGTCGGCGCCATCGTGTGCTACATCTTCTTCGGTTTGTTGATGTAGCGCCGGCCCCGCGATAATCCGGCCCTGCTCGTGCGGCCGGACGAGAACGCAGGACTCAGCGTTGCCGCGTGAATTTCTGTACGCGCTTGCCGGTATCCACTTCGCCACTGAACAGATTGCCCCGCGAATCGATGGCGATCGCATGCACCCAGTGGAAGTCGCCCGCGTATCGCCCCTGCCGGCCGAAGGAACCCACCTTCTGTCCGGTCTCGCGCAGCAGGATGTGAATCTCGTTGTTAGTCCCGTCGGCAACGTACAGGTATTTCTGTTCCGGGTCTTCCGATAGCGCGATGTCCCAGACCGAGCCGACGAAGCGAGTGTTTGGCTCCAGCACGTATTCCGTTACGAACGTGCCGTCCTTGCGGAAAACCTGGAAACGGTCGTTGACCCGGTCGCAGACGTAGACCAGACCATCGCGCGAGATCCGTACACAGTGCACCGGATTTCGGAACTGCTGCGCGCGCGCCGCGCCGGGGTCGTACGTGCCGGCGTCGGCATCGTCCGGCGACTTTCCGTATGCGCCCCAGTGGCGTTTGTATTCGCCGCTTCCGGCGTCGAATACCACGACGCGCTTGTTGCCGTAACCGTCGGCGATGTATAGCTCGTGCGCGGATTCGTCCACGATTGCCAGCGCGGGCCGGCCGAGGAAGCGTTTGCTGTTGCTACCCTCGGACTTGCCGGATTCACCAATTTGCTTGATGAATTTTCCATCCCGGGTGAATTCGAGAATCTGGTGATCGTCTTTCTCGTTGCCACCGATCCAGACATGATCGCACGCATCGACGAAAATTCCGTGTTCCCGGAGCGGCCAGTCGAATCCGCTCCCCGGCCCGCCCCAGGCCTGCAGCAGGTTTCCGGATTGATCGAATTCGAGTACCGGCGGGGCCGGCAGGCAGCATTTCGATATCGGCGGCGTGAGCGCGGCACCACGTTCATCGTCCTTCAGAGATCTGGGACGCTGCAGGACCCAGACATGATCGTGCCGGTCCACAGCGATGCCACCGATCTCGCCGAAAATCCAGCTGTTCGGCAGTGGTTTCGGCCAGAACGGATCGACCCGGAATTCGGGAACGCCCTCAGCCCGGGCAGACGCAGTCATCAAAAGAGCCAGAGCGGCAAGTGCCGCGGCGTAGCGGATCGTCTTCATTTCTCCTCCCTCGTTGGGGAAATCGGTACCGGGCTCATTGCCGAACCGGTATGTCCCGTCTGGTATCGGGATTATGCCGGTAGATGATCGCCGGAAAAACTGGCGGATTCTCTGACCCCCCGCACTAGGCAACGGCGGTGCGGCAGGCCGAGTCGACCGATTTCAGATTCCGTTCACGGCATCGTTTGCCCATGCTAATGTGTTTTGTACCGGAGGCCCCGGATGGCAAAAAGCGCTTGAGCCGGTTGGCGACGCCGCCTTCCGCGGAAACCGCCGTTTGTGGGACATCGCTCAAAGGAACTGCACGACGCAGTCGCAGGCCCACCCAATCGCTAGGAGGAGACCATGCCTGATAAGAACGAAATGCTGAAGAATCGCCGCGGGTTCATCAAGGCGGCGAGTGCAGTTACCGCTGCCGCCGGGATCGGATTCCCTTTTGTTTCGCGCGCACAAGACAAGCCGATTCGGATCGGCATGCCGACCATCTTATCCGGACGCGTAGCGCAGCTCGGCATTTCCTCGCGCAACGCGGTGCTGACGGAGGTGGAAAAGTTCAACGCCGCCGGGGGCTTGGGCGGACGCAAGATCGAAATAATCACGCGTGATTCAAAGGGCAAGCCCGATGAAGCGGCGAATAACACCCGCCAATTGATCAACGGCGACGGCTGCGAAATCATCATCGACGCCGAGTCCTCTGCCGGCGCGTTTGCGGTGCAGGAAGTCATCCGCGAATTGAAGGTGCTTTGCCTGCACACCAACTCCGAGACATCGTCACTCTCGGCCGATCCGAAAATCCGAGTTCCGACGGCGTTTCGCACCGCGCGCCAGGGCATCCACGACGCGATCGTGAGCGCCACCTATGCGGCGAACGTCGCCAAGACCAAGGGGCTAAAGACATGGATGAGCTGCTCCCCGGACTATGCTTACGGGCGCGACAACACCTCGTTGTTCCTGCAGTATCTGAAGCGCTTTCATCCGGATATGGAGATGGTCGGCGAGGCCTGGCCGAAACTGTTCCAGGCCGACTATACCGAAAACATCACCAAGATCCTGCAGGCCAAGCCGCACGCCTTGTACTCGGCCCTGTGGTCGGGCGACCTGGTTTCCTTCGTCGATCAGGCCGGCATCTACAACCTGCTCGAGCAGACCAACATGTTCGCCATCAACATGGCCGACTACACGACGCTTACGGCGGTGAAGAATCTTCCGCAGGGCATTCACTCGGCAAGCCGATACATTAAGACCTTCCCCGCCAACGCCGAGAATGCCGCCTGGGCGGACGCCTACAAGCTCAAGTACGGCGACTATCCGACCAACTGGTCGTGGGAGAACGCAGTGGCAATGCAATACATTGTTGCTGCGATCAAGAAGACCAACTCCACCGACAGCGCGAAGCTCGCCGATGCGATCCGTGGCATGAAGCTCAAAACGCCCTTCGGCGCCGATGGGACGATCACCATGCGAGCCGAGGATCAGACCACGGTCGGCTACGCGTTGGGCTGGGGCACGACGATCCCGAAGGAGCCATACGTTCCGAACGTCACCCCGGGCGACTGGAAGTCGATCTTCGAGCACGAGGCCGAGTGGAAGAAGACGATGGGCTACGTGTAGGCGCAGGCGCCGTCCGACAGATTTCCCCGCGGCGCGAAATCGCGCTGCGGGCAATTACGTAACCATCCCCGACCCGGAGTAGACCTTGGATTTGCAAGCGCTGCTGGCGTGCCTTTCGTCCGCCTCCTGTGTGGTCACGCAGACCACAGGCGCTCTGATCAGCGGCATGCTGCTGTTTCTGGTCGCGGCCGGGTTGTCGCTGATCTTCGGCACCCTCAAAGTGATCAACTTCATGCACGGCTCCCTCTACATGCTGGGGGCCTATTTCGCGTTCACGATCTACAACGTCACGGGCAGCTACACGCTCGCGGTGCTCGGCGCCGCGCTCGGCGTCGGACTGTTCGGTCTGTTGTTCGAACGGCTGTTCATGAGCCGCGTGTACGGCACCGACGTGCTTATGCAGTTGCTGGTGTGCTACAGCTTCATCCTCATCCTCGACGACGCAGTGAAGATCATCTGGGGCGCCGAGTTCCGGTCGATGGGCGTGCCGGCCGCGTTTCAGCGTCCGCCGATTATCATCGCAGGCGGCGTCCTACCGGTCTTCTACCTGTTCCTGATCGGGGTCACCATTCTGGTTGCGCTCGTCCTGGGCCTGGTCATCACCAGAACCCGCATCGGCAAGATCGTGCGTGCGGCAGCGGTGAATCCCACCATGACATCGGCCCTGGGGATCAATACCACGCTGGTTTACGGTGGCGTCTTCGCGCTCGGGTCGTTGCTGGCCGGGCTCGCCGGCGCGCTGGCTGTTCCGGTTCGCTCGCTGGTATCGGGCATGGGGTTCTCGATCCTGATCGAGTCGTTCATCGTCACGGTCATCGGCGGCATGGGCTCGGTGGCCGGCGCACTGGTCGGCGCGCTGTTGATCGGGCTGGTGCGCAGCTTTGGCTCGATCGGCTTTCCCCTGTTCACCGACGGGCTCATGTTCGCATTCATGACCATCATCCTGATCACGAAGCCGAGCGGCCTGTTCGGGAAGGAGCTCTGAGGCATGCGCAAGTCTTCGATCGGGCGAGACGCGTTGATTGCGGCCGCTTTGCTTGCGCTGCTGGCCGCGTTGCCCCTGGTGTTCCCGAGCAAGTCGTTCTCCGACTTCGTTATGCGTGCCTCGGCCTTCGCTATCTTCGCCACGTCGCTAAACCTGCTGGTCGGCTATGCCGGCTTGGTTTCATTCGGCCACGGGCTGTTCTTCGGGCTGGGCGCCTACAGCTTCGCCCTCCTGCTGCAGAAGCTGGGGACTTCGATCCCGGTGGCGTTTGCGTTGACCGTGCTGATCAACGCCCTGGTCGCGGCGGCGGTTGGCGCGATCTGCGTGCGCCTGAAGGAGATCTACTTTTCGTTCTTGACGCTCGCCTTTCAGATGCTGCTGTACAGTCTGATCATCGCCTGGACGGCTGTCACCGGCGGAGATCAGGGGCTCACAGGGGGAGTGCCGCGCCCGCCGTTTCTCGGCGTGCGGCTCGATGATCCGCACCACCTGTACTTGTTTTGCTGCACCACGCTGGTCGTGTCGCTGCTCCTGATGTGGCACCTGGTGCAGTCGCCGTTCGGTTATACGCTGCGCATGATTCGCGACAACCCACGCCGTGCAAGCTTTCTCGGCATCCAGGTCTGGCGCATTCGACTGCTGGCCTTTATCGTCGCGGGTGTTTTCGGTGGAGTCGGCGGCCTGCTCATCAGCCTGTTCGTATCGAGTGCCTATCCCGATTTTGCGTACTGGACCGTATCGGGCGAAGCGGTGTTCATGATCATGCTCGGCGGCATCAACGTCTTTTTCGGCCCCCTGGTCGGTGCCGCGTTGTTGCTGGTGCTGAACGACCTCGTCACCAGGGTGACCGAGCACTACAGCCTGGTCCTCGGGGTCATCATTCTCATTTTTGCCCTTGGCCTGCGCAAAGGGCTGCTGGGGTTCGTCGTGCAGGCATGGACGAAATACGTGCCCGGTGCGCTCGCGACTGGCAAGAGTGCGGGACCCTCGGGCCGCGACTGACATGCTCAATATCGAGAACTTGCACAAGTCCTTCGGCGGTGTCAGCGCGATCAGCGATGTCAGCATGCATTTCCCGGTGGGGTCGTTGACCGCCGTGATCGGGCCGAATGGCGCCGGCAAAACCAGCCTCTTTAATCTCATTACGGGTGCGCTGCGTCCCGATCGCGGACGCATCCTGCTTGATGGCGAAGATATTGCCGGGCTTCCCGCACACGCAATCGTGCGACGCGGGATCGGCCGCGCCTTTCAAATCGCCAGCATTTTTTCGTCGCTCACGGTGCGTGAGGCGATCCTCGGAGCGGTCAACGCACATCGCCGTTGGTATGCGCGATTGGGTCGACGTTTCCCGCTGGCGGAAGCGCAGGCCCAGGCTGACCAAGTGATGGAACTGGTTGACTTGACGGCCACGGCGGACACGCTATCGGGCAATTTGTCGCACGGAGATCAAAAGGTTCTTGATATCGCACTTGCGCTCGCCTTGGAGCCGCATGTCCTGCTCCTCGACGAGCCAACCGCCGGAATGGGGCCGGAAGAGCGCTGGCAGATGATGGAAACCGTCCACCAGTTGTGGGA
>CAYNFN010000444.1:0-2742 GCA_964396485.1 uncultured Alcaligenaceae bacterium | reverse complement strand
CCCGACAACACCAGAATTTTGATCGAGGGCGAGTAAGCCAGCAGTTCGGTAATCAGGCGAAAGCCTTCATCCGGGCGGTGCGGGGTTGGCGGCAGTCCCAGATCGACGAGCGCCAGTGCCGGCGGTACGTCTAGTTGGCGCAACAGGCTTTTGACCTGCGCCCGCGACGCCGCGACACGCACGCTGTAGTCTTTGCCCAACAGAAAGTTGAGCGTGTCGGTGATGAGCGGATCGTCGTCGACGATCAGCAGTTCGGGTTTGGTCACTGTCTGTGCGTCCATATTGCCATTGCCGAAGGGCACGGCAGAATCTGGTTCATTCTGTTGATTGTGCCAGAAAAGTTAGATGGTTCATAGAGTTAGCCATATCAGGTCACTGGATGCAGGCGAGATAGGCCTGCTCCAGCGTGGCGGCGTCGAAGCGGGTACGCAGTTCAAAAGGCGTTCCGGAGAATCGCAGTTGTCCCTCGTGCAATACCGCCATCCGGTCGCACAGTTCATCGACGTCGGCGAGCGCATGCGAGGTGAAGAACAGGGTGCGGCCGGCTGCGCGCGCCGCCTGCAGCCGGACTTTCAGCAACGCGCGGGCCTTCGGATCCAGCCCGCTGGTCGGTTCGTCCAGCACCAGCAACTCGCGATCCGAGAGCAGGCAAGCGGCGAGCCCGAGCTTTTGCGTCATCCCTTTGGAAAAGGTGCGCACCGGTTTGTTCAGGGCGGACTCGGCGAGATCGAGTTGCGCCAGCATGCGCCCCACTTGCGCAGGCTCGTAGTCGCAGCAATACAGTTTCATCATATAGCGCAGGAAATCCTCCCCGGTCAGGTAATAGGGAGGCACGAACCGTTCCGGCAGAAACGCCAGCCGCGCGCGGGCCTGGGTATCCTGGCTCGGCAAACCGAAAATGCGGATGTCCCCGGCATCGAATTCGCAGAAATCCAGCAGGCACTTGATGAGCGTGGTCTTGCCCGCGCCGTTCATTCCCACCAGCCCAAAAGTGCGGCCGGCTGGAACGTCGAGTTCGAGCCCGTGCAAGACCGCCGTTTCCGCATAAGACTTGCTCAGGCCCCGAAAGCTGATCGCGGAGGAATCCCCCGCTTCGTGCGTCGTCATGGTAGTTAACCGAACCTCTTGTAGTTGCGCAAAAGTGCACGCAATCGCACCAACATGCAAGCATTCTGCGGCGCGCACCGCTCTCCGCTACAATGCTCGCCTGTTTCGATCTCGGACATCATGGCGCATTCCGACAACCTCGTAGAAATAAGCGGCCTGAATTTCTGGTACGACAAGACCCGCCCGATCCTGAGCGGGATCGACATGGCCATTCCGCGCGGGAAGGTGGTGTCGATCATGGGCATCAGCGGTTCCGGCAAGACCACGCTTCTGCGTCTGATCGGCGGCGCGCTGAAACCGCGCCAGGGCCAGGTCAAGGTGGCGGGCAAAGTGATGCACGAACTCGACCGCGACGGCCTCTACCGGATGCGCCGCCGCATGGGCATGCTGTTCCAGTTCGGCGCGCTTTTCACCGACCTGTCGGTGTTCGATAACGTCGCGTTCCAGATGCGCGAGCATACCGATCTGCCGGAAGCGATGATTCGCGACATGGTGCTGATGAAGCTGCACTCCGTGGGTCTGCGCGGCGCGCACCGGCTGTTGCCCTCGGAATTGTCCGGCGGCATGGCACGGCGTGTGGCGCTGGCACGCGCAATCGCGCTCGACCCGATGCTGATCATGTACGACGAACCCTTCGCGGGACTCGATCCGATTTCGCTGGGCGTGATTGGTAATCTCATCCGGCGGCTCAACGATGCGCTCGGCGCGACCTCGATCGTGGTGACCCACGATGTGCAAGAATCGTTGAAAATGGTCGACTACGTTTACTACCTGTCCGACGGCCTGATCGTGGCCAAGGGCGCCCCGAAGGAGATGCAGGCATCGGCGGAGCCTCTGGTCCGTCAGTTCGTCTATGGTGAACCCGACGGGCCGGTGCCGTTTCAATACCCGAGTGCGGATTACCGCGACGATCTGATGCTCAACCGATAGCATGTTCAACCGCTCTGCCATCGTTAACGTCAGAGCCATCGGCCATCACACCGTCAACGGCCTGTGGCGACTCGGTTACGCCAGCCGTTTTTTCGCGTTGATACTGCTGCAGTCCGGAACCAGTTTCCGCCGTCTGCGCCTGATCATCCGCGAACTTTACTTCACTGGCGTGCTGTCGCTGATCATCATTCTGGTGTCGGGCCTTTTCGTCGGAATGGTGCTCGGGCTGCAGGGCTACCAGACGCTGCAGACCTACGGCTCCGAGTCTGCGCTCGGCGTGCTGGTCGCCCTGTCGCTGGTACGCGAACTGGGTCCGGTGGTCGCGGCGCTATTGTTCGCCAGCCGCGCCGGTTCGGCCATGACCGCCGAGATCGGTCTGATGAAGGCGACCGAGCAGCTCTCGGCGATGGAAATGATGGCGGTGGATCCGATCGCCCGCGTCGTGGCGCCGCGCTTCTGGGCCGGGGTGATCTCGATGCCGTTGCTGGCCGCCATGTTCAGCGCCATGGGCGTGTTCGGGGGTTACCTGGTTGGGGTGGTGTTGATCGGCGTTGACGAAGGCTCGTTCTGGTCGCAGATGCAGAACGCGGTTGATTTCCGCGAGGACATCGTCAACGGCGTGATCAAGAGTTTCGTGTTCGGCGTCGCCGTGACATGGATCGCGCTGTTTGAGGGTTACGATGCCCCGCCGACGGCGGAAGGCGT
>CAYNFN010000443.1:0-4976 GCA_964396485.1 uncultured Alcaligenaceae bacterium | reverse complement strand
ACCTTCGTACTGCACCGGGTAGAACAACAGGCTGTTCAGTTCCTCGAAAACCGGCAGGACCGATTTGCGCGACACCGAGGTCCAGCAGCCGAACACCACGGCCACCTTGTCCTGGGTAATCAACTGGCGCGCCTTCTCGGCGAACAGCGGCCAGTTCGAAGCCGGGTCGACCACCACCGGTTCGAGTTTCTTGCCGAGCAGGCCGCCCTTGGCATTGATCTCTTCGATCGCCATCAGCGCGGTGTTCTTCAGCGCCGTTTCCGAGATCGCCATGGTCCCCGACAGCGAGTGCAGGACGCCGACCTTGATAGTGTCGGCAGCCGTCGCCGTTGCCGCCATCGTGGTGAACGCGATTCCAATCAACGACTTCAATAAGTGTCTGCGATTCATAGAGTTCCCCTGAAAAATGTTGGACATTGACTGCTGGCGCTCGCGAATCGCGGACTGCCGGACAGTACGCCTCTGGCTGCGGCAATTCGGATCGTCTTGCGACGAGCAGGTCTTGAGATTGCGCGTGACTGTTTCGCAACAACCGTGCCGATGTTTCGCAATCGCAACGAATGCCTTTGCCTTTCATGTGCTTGTAGATTCGCAATGCGCCTGAAGAGATGGTTTTGTAACGCCTCAGCCACGCACGCGAAACGATTCACGCACCGGGTTGGTGCGGCAGAGGCCGCCGATGCACCACGAGGTCACGGACCCACTCCGGAACTTGAACAGCCGGGAATTTCCGCCATTTGCGCCCCGCTCGCGGGCGCGAGTCGCAATCGCGGGCCGTTTACGGCGCCGGCCCGGGCAAAAAGCCGGGTGGCACAATCACCTTGTCATGGCTAGAATGAATACAAACTCCCGATGCACGGGACCGTGTGCGGGCTACCGCTAAATAACGGCTGATAACGGAGGAGACATGAAACGCAAGCTTCCAGCTCTATTCGTCGCAGGCGCTTTCGCACTCTCTATGATCCCGGCGTCGTCCGTGTTGCGGGCGGACGAACGCGGCAGCCTCGAAGCGATCCACGAGGACGCCAAACTGGAGGTCGCGGAAGAGCACAACATCAACACCCTGCCTCCGGCCGGGCCGCATCGTATTTACGTGGTCGAGCCGATCTTCCCGGTTTTCAGCCGATCCAAGGTCTGGGTCGTTGACGGCGACCAGTTGAAGATCATCGGAATGTTCGGCGCCGGCGCCGCCGGCAACCTGGCGATCGCGCCCGATCATTCCAGGCTGTACTACGCGGATACCTACTGGGCCCGTGGCGACCACGGCGAGCGCACCGACGTCGTCACCGCCTGGGACGCGCAAAGCCTCAAGCCGGTCGGCGAGGCAATCCTGGAAAAAGGCCGCTTCCTGGTGGTGACCAAGCGCACCAACATGGATGTCTCTCCCGACGGCCGCCATGTCTACTCCTACAACATGTCGCCTGCCACCGCCATCAGCGTGGTGGAAACTGCCGACATGTCTTATAAGGGAGAGATCGAGATTCCCGGCTGTGCGCTGGTGTTTCCATCCGCGCCCGGCCGCTTCTCCTCGGTGTGCGCCGACGGCACCCTGCTCACCGTTCACCACGACGATGACCTCCAGGCCGCCAGCAGCCGCAGCGCCGCCTTCTTCGACGCCGAAAACGATCCGGTGTACGAGCATGCGGCGTTCGACAAGCCGGCGAACAAGGTCCACTTCCTGACCTACGAAGGCAAGATCATCACCGCCGATCTCACACCGAATGAACCGACCTTCGAGAAGCCCTGGAGCCTGCTCAACGCGGACGACAGGAAAAACAAGTGGCGTCCCGGCGGCTGGATGCCGGTCAGTTACAGCGCGGCGACCCAGCGCCTGTACGTGCTCATGCACCGGGGACTCAAGTGGACCCACAAGCAGGCCGGAGAGGAAGTCTGGGTTTACAGCATGAAAACCAAAAAACGGGTGCAGCGGATCAAGCTCGGTGCTGCCCATGCGCACACGCTCAAGGTGACCAACGACGAGAAGCCGATCCTGTTCACGCTCACCGAGACCGCGGCGCTCTATGCCTGGGATCCGAAAACCGGCAAGAACCGCGGCAAGCTCGAAGGGCTGGGACTTTCGCCCTACGTGCTGATGGCGGACGGCGACTGAAACCCGATGGTCGATCCGGTCATTCACTATTTACTGGTCTGCCTGCTGGCGCTGGTGTTTCTCCAGGGCGGGGCGGCCAAACTGACGGCGCGCGACGAATTCCATGGCGTGATTACCAGCTATCGCCTGCTGCCCTCCGCGATGGTGCCGGCCTTCGCGGCCCTGCTGCCGTTCGCAGAATTCGCCGCCGGCATCGGCGTCGTCCTGCCGGCGACGCGGAATGCTGGCGCAACGCTGGCGATTGCACTGCTGGCGATGTTCGCTCTGGCGATGGCGATCAACCTGGCGCGCGGCCGCACCGAGATCGACTGCGGCTGCTTCAAGTCGGGATTCAGGCAGACCATCAGCGGGTGGCTGGTGGGCCGCAATCTTTTGCTGGCCGCCGGCGCCGCGCTGTTGTGGTTGCCGGCTGGCGGACGCGCCACTGGGAGCTTCGACGTTTTCCTGGTGATCGCGGCCAGCCTCATGCTGTTCCTCGGCTACTACTCGGTTGGCGTGCTCACCCGCAAGCCGGTGACACGCTACGACGCCGGCTTTCGCAAGCCCCTGGCCTCAGGGAATTGAGATGAGCTACGAAGCTTTGCTGATTTCCAACGTGTTGCTGTGGATCGTAGTGCTCGCGCTCGGCCTGATGGTGTTCGGCCTGATCCGCCAGGTGGGCGTGCTGCACGAACGCGTCGCGCCGATGGGCGCGCTGATGACCGACCGCGGACCGGAAGTGGGCGACATGGCGCCCAGGATTTCAGTCAATGATCTGCAAGGCAAGCTGGTCGATCTGGGCGGGCCGCATCCCGCCGGGCTGTCGCGCCTGCTGCTGTTCGTGTCGCCGACCTGCCCGGTGTGCAAGAAGCTGCTGCCGATCGCCAAGTCCTTTGCCGGCGGCGAGAAACTGGATGTCGCCCTGGTTGGCGACGGCGATCTCGAGGAACAGCATCAAATGATCGAGAGCCACGGGCTGCAGCAGGTCACATATCTGAACTCGCCGCAGGTCGGCATGGCGTTCCAGGTCGGCAAACTGCCGTACGCTATCCTTATAGATGAAGAGGGCGTAATCCGCGCCAAGGGCCTCGTGAACAGCCGCGAGCATCTGGAAAGTCTTGCGATCGCCAAGGAAACCGGGTATGGCTCGATCCAGGCCTACCTGAAGGCCAAGGGTTATGTCGCAAACGGCAAGGAAGTCGCGGAAAGCACCTGAACGGAATACGGAATAGACGAACTCAAGAGCTGCGAGGAGGCACCATATGTCATCCAGGAAAAGCGTCTTCGGTTTCTTCGATAACTCGATCGAGCGGCTGGCCCGCATCTCGGCACAGAGGCTGTCCCGGCGCAGCTTTCTCGCCATATTCGGCGGCGTACTGGTGGGCGCGGCCACCGTGCCGTTGTTGCCGGTAAGCCGCAAGGCGCATGCTGCCGAAGCCCCCGGCGGCTTCAAGACCTTTGCGCAGAATGCGCAGACCAAGGACCCGACCGCGTGCAACTACTGGCGCTACTGCTCGAGCGACGGCTATCTGTGCGCCTGCTGCGGCGGTGGTCCGGCCACCTGCCCGCCCGGCTCCGAACCCTCCCCGTCTTCGTGGATCGCCAGTTGCCTGAACCCGGACGACGGCAAGATGTACCTGATCGCCTACCGCGACTGCTGCGGCAAGGATGCCTGCGCGCAGTGTCCCTGCCTCGGCACCGAAGGCGAAATGCCGGTGTACCGGCCCCAGCTCAACAATGACATCGTCTGGTGCTTTGGCGCGAGCAGCATGGTGTACCACTGCTCGAGCGGCGCGATTATCGGCCGCGCCAACTGATCGCTTGACCCGGCGCAAAGTCAGCGCGAACGCCGGCGTCCTGCCGGCGTTTGCGTTTCTGGCGGCTCTTTGCACGAGCGTCTGCGCCGAAGAGACCGTGCCTGCCGATGCACTTGCGCGCGAGCGCGGCACGCGCGTCATCCGCATTGTCGGCGAGGCGCAGGACTACGCCCGCAACTGCCAGGGCTGCCACGGCCACAAAGGCGTATCCGTACCCGAAGTGCCGGCGCTGAAGGACCGCGTCGGATACTTCGTTCACACCGAGGAAGGCCGGCGCTACATCGTGCAGGTGCCTGGCGTGGCCACCAACGTGCTCGACGACAAGCGTCTCGCCGCGCTGCTGAACTGGGTACTGCGCACTTACAGCGCAAAGCAGCTCCCCGCTGACTTCCGGCCCTACACCGCGCAGGAAGTCGGCGAACTGCGCAAGCACCCGCTGAAGCAGACGATCCCGGTGCGCGAGTCGGTGGTGCAAGGCCTGCTCGCAGCCGGCGTAGTGAGCGATCCGGCGCTGATCGCCTACCGGGCATTCGCCAAAGTCCCATGAAATCATGAATTCCTCCCGCCGCAGGTTCGTCGGCGGGGGCGCGGCGCACACGCCGACCGGGGCATGATGGCGGTGCTCGACGTGCGCTGACCGGCCCGGCTTGAACCGGGCGGCCCGTCTTTCAATTCCCGCTTGCCTTCCCGCTTCCGATACTGTATATAACTACAGTACAGGAGGTTTCCCATGGACGATCTGACCCCCCGCCAGGCCGAGATACTGCAACTGATTGCCGATTTCGTGCAGAGCACCGGCTTCCCCCCCACCCGCGCCGAAATCGCCAGGAGCCTCGGTTTTCGTTCCGCGAATGCCGCCGAGGATCATCTCAAAGCCTTGGAAAGAAAAGGTTTTATCGAATTGTTTGCCGGCGCTTCACGCGGCATCAGGCTCAAGGAGGGACTCGGCCTGCCGGTCATCGGCCGGGTCGCGGCAGGCAGCCCGATCCTCGCCGAAGCCCATGTCCAGGGGCGCTACCAGGTCGACCCGCTGCTGTTCAGCCCGCGTGCGGATTACCTGTTGAAAGTGC
>CAYNFN010000442.1:0-4108 GCA_964396485.1 uncultured Alcaligenaceae bacterium | reverse complement strand
CGCGGGAAGCGGAACGTACTTGACTTCGCGCACCAGCGCATCGGCATTCTTCATGTAGAACTCGAGGAACTCCCTGACTTCGGGACGCTCGAGCGATTTGGCGTTGACATAGATGAAAATCGGACGCGCCAGCGGCTGGTAGGAGCCGTTCATCACGGTTTCCAGCGAAGGCAGCACGCCCTTGGCGCCGGATTTCTCCGCGATCGCCACTGCTTTGAGCTTTTCCTGATTCTCGATGTAGTAGGCCAGCCCGAAGAAACCGAGCGCATTGACGTCGCGCGACACGCCCTGAACCAGTACATTGTCGTCTTCCGTAGCGGTGAAGTCGCCGCGGCTGGACTTGGCCTTGCCGTTGATCGCCTCGGTAAAGTAGTCGAAGGTGCCGGAATCGGCACCGGCGCCGAACAGCTTCAACGGCGCGTCCGGAAATCCCGCGCTGACCTGCTTCCAGTTGGTAACCTTGCCCTGGGCGGCCGGCTCCCACATTTTCTTCAGTTCGGCGACAGTCAGGGTCTGCGCCCACTTGTTCTCGGGGTGGATCACAACCGTGAGCGCGTCGTAGGCAACGGGCAGTTCGATATACTGGATGCCGTTCTTTTTGCACTCGTCCATCTCCTTTTTCAGGATCGGACGGGATGCATCGGAAATATCGGTGTCCCCGCGGCAGAATTTCTTGAAGCCGCCGCCGGTGCCGGAAATGCCGACCGTTACCCTGATCTTGCCTTTCTTGGCCTTCTGGAAGTCCTCGGCCACGGCTTCGGTGATCGGGAATACGGTCGAGGAACCATCGATTTTCACTATTTGGGCATGCGCCGGAACGGCGTTCGCGCCGAGCGCGCCCGCGAACACGGCGGCGACTGCCACCAGAGCGAATCGGTTAGTCTTGAGCATCACGTTAACCTCCTGTCATCGTGGATTTTTACGAGCCATCGACAGGATTGTATGGCCGCATTGTGACAGTTTGATTGCATGGCCCTTTATTGCTGCAGGGCCGCGAGCTTCCCTCAGCAAAACTCAGGCGCGGGCGTGAACCTGCGCGCGGATAGTTTTGGCCAGTTCATCGGCGAGCTGCGTGATGCGCTTGCGCCCTTCCCCTTCCACCATGACCCGGATCACCGGCTCGGTTCCTGAGGCGCGCAACAGCACACGGCCCGTGCCTTTCAAGCGCGTTTCGGTTGCCTTGAGCGCCGCCTGCACCTCACCGTTTGCCTGCAAGTCGAACCCCTTGCGAACCTTCACGTTCACCAGGACCTGCGGGTACATGCGCAATTCGCCGCACAGGGTGGCCAGCGGCCCGCCCCCGGCGCGCAGCGCGTGCAGCACCTGCAGGGCGGAGATGATGCCGTCGCCGGTGGTGTGCTTGTCGAGGCAGATGATGTGACCGGAGTTCTCGCCGCCGAGCTGCCAGTCGTTCTCGATCAGCATTTCCAGCACGTAGCGATCGCCCACTGCCGCGCGCGTGAAGGGGACGCCAAGCTCGGCGAGCGCCTGTTCCATTCCCAGGTTGGTCATCAGCGTGCCGACAACGCCGCCTTTGAGCGTCCCGCGCTGGTGTCGGAAGCGCGCGATCACGTAAAGCAACTGGTCGCCGTCGTAAAGCCCGCCCGCGTGATCCACCATCACCAGCCGGTCGCCGTCGCCGTCGAAAGCGATTCCCAGATGCGCGCGGTGCGCCTTGACCGCCGCAACCAGAGCCTCCGGGTGTGTGGCGCCGTAATCGCGATTGATGTTCAGCCCGTCCGGGTGGTTGCCGATGGCTGTGACATCCGCGCCGAGTTCGTGAAAAACGTGTGCCGCGATGTGATAGGTCGCGCCGTGCGCGCAGTCGACCACCAGCCTGACGCCGCGCAGATCGAGATCATTCGGAAACGTGCTCTTGCAGAACTCGATGTAACGGCCGGCCGCGTCGTCGATACGCCGCGCCTTGCCCAATTTCGCCGAAGGCATGGTTTCCAGCGGCGCATCCAGGCGCGCTTCAATTGCATGCTCGACCGAGTCCGGAAGCTTGTTGCCGTCGGCGGAGAAGAACTTGATGCCGTTGTCCTCGAACGGGTTGTGCGAGGCGGAGATGACGATACCGGCCTGCAGCCTCAGCGCGCGGGTGAGATAGGCCACCGCCGGGGTCGGCATCGGCCCGGAGAGGTAAATGTCCACTCCCGCGGCGGACAGCCCGGCCTGCAAGGCCGACTCGAGCATGTAGCCGGAGATGCGCGTGTCCTTGCCGATCAGCACCGCCGCGTGCTCGCCTGAGGGCAACTCGCGTTCCGACGCGAGTACCTTGCCCGCGGCATAGCCGAGTCGCATCACCAGTTCCGGCGTGATCGGCAGCTCGCCTACGCGCCCGCGCACGCCGTCGGTGCCGAAATACTTCCTGGTCATGAGCAATGGGTGATGGGTAATGGGCAAAGACGGCAACGCGGCATCAAGCGGAATATTACAGTGGAATTACGCGCATTACCCATTACTCACACCCATTACCGCCCGCCAAACAGCAAGGGCGTCGCGGGTCGCCGCCACGTCGTGCACGCGAACCAGTGCGGCGCCGCGCTCGGCCGCGAGCAAGGCCGCGGCCACGCTCGCGGAAATCCGGTCCACCACCGGTTTGCCGGTGATTTTACCTAAAAGCGATTTGCGCGACAGTCCGACCAGCACCGGCTGTCCGAGACCGGCAATCCTGGGCAGTCCGCGCAGCAGTTCGAGGTTGTGCCGGGTTTTCTTGCCGAAGCCGAAGCCGGGATCGATAACAATGCGTTCGCGTGCAATACCTGCCTGCTGCGCCGCCTCGACGCGCCGCGCGAGATACTCCGTCACTTCCGACACCACGTCCGCGTAATGCGGGTCCTGCTGCATGGTGCGCGGCTTACCCTGCATGTGCATCAGGCACACCGCGGCCTGACTTTCCGCCACTGCCTCGAGCGCACCCGGCTCGCGCAACGCGTTGATGTCGTTCACCATCGCCGCCCCGGCAGCGATCGCGCGGCGCATCACTTCCGGTTTGCAGGTGTCGACCGATACCGGTACCGGCAGCCCGCCCAGTTTTTCAAGCACCGGCATCACCCTCCGCAATTCTTCGTCGAGGCCCACCGACTCTGCACCCGGGCGCGAGGATTCCCCGCCGATGTCAAGAATGTCGGCGCCTTCCTCGATCAGAATCCGGGCGTGTTCCACGGCCTGCTGCGTGCCCAAGAAACGTCCGCTGTCGGAAAACGAATCCGGGGTGACGTTCAACACGCCCATGATCAGCGGGCGTTCCAACGCCAGCGAGAAACGGCCCAGCTTCAGAACGGCGTGAGGGGTGAGGAGTGAGGGGTGAGGAAATGCCTTCACATTATCGCTCGCCATGGGGCGAAGGTTGTCGATGTTCAAACGTGAATCCAAGAAACGAAAAGGGTGAGGCTTTGACCCCTCACCCCTCTCTCCTGACACCTCACGGGTTTATTACGCTTCGCGTGCCGGCGTGGTGGTCGCAGCGGGCGATGGTGCATTGCCCTGCGAGGAAGGTGGCGCGCTCGGCGTGCCCGTGGGCTTCGGCGGACGCGGCGGACGGCCTTCCATGATGTCGTTGATCTGGTCCGAGTCGAGCGTCTCCCACTCCAGCAGCGCCTTGGCCATCGCCTCGACCTTGTCGCGATTGTCCTCGATTAGCTTGCGCGCGAGCTTGTACTGGTCGTCGATGATGCGGCGGATTTCCGCGTCCACCTTCTGCATGGTGGTCTCGGACACATTCTTGTGGGTGGTGATCGAACGGCCAAGGAAGACTTCTCCCTCGTTTTCGCCGTACACCATCGGTCCGAGCTTGTCGCTCATGCCCCACTGCGTCACCATGCGGCGCGCCATCTCGGTGGCGCGCTCGAAGTCGTTCGACGCGCCGGTGGTCATCTGTCCCATGAAAATCTCTTCGGCTATGCGGCCGCCGAACAGCACCGAGATGTTCTGCAGGATCTGCTCGCGGTCCATGCTGTAACGGTCTTCCTGCGGAAGCTGCATGGTCACCCCCAATGCGCGCCCGCGCGGGATGATGGTGACCTTGTGCACCGGGTCGGTCCTGGGCAGCAGTTTCGCCGCCACCGCGTGGCCGGATTCGTGGTACGCGGTGTTGCGGCGCTCG
>CAYNFN010000441.1:0-9236 GCA_964396485.1 uncultured Alcaligenaceae bacterium | reverse complement strand
ACCACCAGCGACTTGAGGTTGCCGCCTCCAACCCGGACCACGCTGCGGCTGCCGCAGCCGGAGGCCAGCGTCATGCCGATCCCGAACAGGAATCCGCCGACGATGTATGCGATCCACGGGCAACGTGCCGCCGGATAGGCGGAGCGCGACAGATCCACCAGCCCCACCCAATCGAGCGCGTTGGCCCCGGCAACCGCGACCGCAATGGCGAGGAGCCACATACGCATGCGGCCCCAGTCGCCGACGTTGACCACATCGGCCACCGCCCCCATGGTGCAGAAATTGGCCTTGTGGGCGACCGCACCGAAGACCAATCCCAGGACAAATCCAAGCGCGACGACCAGGCTTGCAAGGTGGGCGAAGTTTGCCATCGAGGTGATCAGCGGACCGAGATGCGGAAAAAAATTCTAGCACTGCGCGGCGCACTGGCGTGTCGGCGCGAGCGTGGTCGCGAATTCAAGATCGCCGGAAAGCAACGCAGTGAACTTCTTCGCCCTTCGCCCACTCCGAATCTTGACCCTTCCTCCCTCTCCACAAGTGGAGAGGGGCGGGGTGAGGTTGAGGGGTAGAGGTCCGGGGTGAGGTGAATAACAGACGTCTACTTGAGCTTGGCTAGGCGTCCCTTGGCCTTTTCTGCAGACTCGGTATTCGGGTACCTGGCGATCAGTTCCTCAAATGTCTTCCTGGCAGCCGCATTGTCTCCCAGGCTGGTTTCGGCGGTGCCAATAATCAGCAAGGCGTCCGGCGCCTTGGCGCTGTCGGGGTAAGTGCCGAGAAGCCGGCGCTGCGCTTCGATCGCGGCCCGGTAGTCGTGCAGATGAAAGTGTGATTCGCCGATCCAGTATTGCGCGTTGGGAGCCAACTGGTGCTTCGGGTAGGTCTTGAGAAACCCGTCGAAGCCGCGGATCGCACCCGGATAGTCGCTGATACGATAGGTGCTGTAGGCATTGTCGTAGGTGCGCTGGATTTCCGCCTGATCCACTGTGGAAAGGCCGGCCGGAGGCGGCGAAGCTTGCACCGCCGCCACGGTCGTAACTGCGGGCGCAACCGCCGGTGCGGACACCGTGGTCACCTCGCCCGGCGGCGCGGCGGCAGCAGACGCAACCGGAGCCGGAATCGTCGTCAAACTACCTGCGGCCTGTTCGAGTTTGCGGATGCGTTCCTCGAGGGCCGGCAGCCCCGCCTGGTCCTTCCTGGCGGCAGCGCTCTGCTGCTCGATGCGGCGCAGCCGCGTGTCGAGATCCACGTACATGTCGCGCTGGCGCTTCTGCGCGTTGTTGATGTCGTTGGTCAGTACTTCGATCTGCCCACGCAGCCGGTTCAGATCGGTATTGAGCCCTTCCACTCGGTTGAGCAGCTGCACGACGCCGCGATTGGCTCCTTCGGACTCGACCTGGGCGAGTTTCTGCCCGGCGATTTTCTGTTCGTCGCCGTGAGTCTGGATCTCGGCGCGCCTGGTATCGAGCGAACGCACCTGGTTCTGCAACTGCGCTTGCTGCGGCTGCTGGCGCGATATCTGCACCCGCGCTTCGCCATCGACGGCAGCATTGGATTCGAAAGACAACAGCGCCAACACAACAAGGGGCAGCCAATGCTGCCCCTGGCCGGCCGGCGTAGATTGAAAAGATCGGAATATTGAGAAGCGTCTCATCATTTCCGGCCCTCCCAGGAAATCAAAAGAGGCATGGGAAGCGCGCCGGGAATCCAGCGCGCCCGTGAGTTGCCAACTACGATGCTTACTGCGGTTCCCTCGGGTAAACGATGTCGCTGCGGCGGTTCTTCGCCCAGCTTTCTTCGTCCTGACCGAACGCGACCGGCTTCTCCGCGCCGAAGCTCACGGTCTCGATCTGTTTCTCATTGACGCCGAGAAGCACCATCGCCCGCTTGACGCTCTCGGCGCGACGCTGGCCGAGTGCGAGGTTGTACTCGCGGCTGCCGCGATCGTCGCAGTTGCCCTGCACGAGAATCTTCAGGTCAGCATGCGCCATCAGCAACCTGGCATGCGCCTCGACGATCGGCACATATTGTTCCTGGATGTCGTAGCGGTCGTACTCGTAGTAAATGCTGCGCTTCGAGAGCAGGTTGCCGGCCTCCTTGAGCTGCGCCCACGGATCGGATTTGAGTTTTGTTTCACCGACCGTGCCGTCGGACAGCGGCCGTACGATCGGCGCCTGGCCCTGCTGTTGGCGTTGCTGTTCCTCGAGCTGGCGCTTGAGTTCTTCCTGCTCCCGCGTGACTTGCGCTTGCTTCGCGGCCTCCTGCTGGCGCTGCGCCTGCTGCTGATCGCTCAGGTCGCGCTGTTCGATATCGGCGCTTTTTCCTCCCTGGCTCGCGCAGCCCGCGATGAAGAAAACCAGGAACGCGATAAACAGAACATTTCTCATGACTCACTGCTCCTTTTTGCGATTGTTCAGAAGCGGCCCCCACGCAGGCTCGCGGATGTCACTAGACTGCGCGGTAAATCTCTGCTTGATCCGCCCATCGCTCGACACGGCGGCTAATATACCACGCCCCTTTGCCGCGGACGCGTACAGGATCATCTTGCCGTTGGGCGCGAAGGTGGGCGACTGATCGAGGCCTCCGGCAGTCAGGATCTGCATCTGGCGCGTGGCCAGATCCAGGGCCGCGACGTTGAAACGGCCCTCGTTGCGATGGATGAAGATGAATGACTTACCGTCGGGACTATGGCGCGGCGTGACGTTGTAGCTGCCCTCGAAAGTCAGGCGCTCGGCCTCGCCCTCGCCGTTGGCGCGCATGCGGTAGATCTGCGGACTTCCGGCGCGGTCGGAGGTGAACAGGATGTGCCTGCCGTCGCGCGAGAAATTAGGCTCGGTATCGATGGCCTGGGTGTTGGTGAGCCGCTCAAGACCCGAACCGTCGGGGTTGATCATGTAGATGTTCGAGTTGCCGTCCTTGGTCAGCACCAGCGCCAGCTTCCTGGCGTCGGGCGACCATGCGGGCGCGGAGTTCGAGCCTTCGAAATTGGCCAGGACCATGCGCGTTCCATCGAGCAGGTTGTGCACGAACACGATCGGCTTCTTGCGCTCGAATGAAACGTAAGCTATGCGGGTGCCGTCGGGCGACCACTGCGGCGAGATGATCGGTTCCTTGTGCGCCAGGATGAATTCCGGGTTGTAACCGTCGGCATCCGCAACCTGAAGTTCGAAACGATCTGCGTACTTGGTTACAAAGCAGATCTTGGTGGCGAAGACGCCGATGTCGCCGGTCAGCTTCTCGTAAATCAGGTCGGCAATCTTGTGGGCGGTGATGCGCAGCTGCGACACCGTCACCGTGTAGGAAAAGCCGAGGATCTGCGACTGCTTGGCAACGTTCATCAAGCGAAAACGCACTTCGGCATGCCCGTCGGCCTTCTCGATCACGCTGCCGATGACCAGCGTTTCGGCGCCCTCGTTCTTCCAGTAGCGGTAATTGATTTCGGAAGGCTCCGCGGGAAAGGGCCGCACGCTGCCCACCGAACTCAGCCTGAACATGCCGCTGCGCTGCAAATCGGCGGCGACGATCTGGCTGGGGCGTTGAACGAAGCGCTCCTCGCCGGCAAAAGGGAGGATGGTGACTGGAATCTGGTTGGCGCCGCCGCCGATGATTTCGATGGTCAGTTGCGCCGAAGCCTCGCCCACGTGGGCGAGGCAGAACAGCAGACCTGCCAGGACGAGAAAATCACGGAATCGTTGGTCCAGTCTAATGTCAGTCAGGCTCATTGGCGAAAAAGTACCTCAAGGGACGTTGATCAATCCTTCGGTCGGAACACCAGCGCAAGCTCGCGGAAGTTCTCCTGGAACAGGTCGGTCTCGCCGGGCACCGGCAAGGGCTGTGCCGCCATGATGGCACGCTCCACGGCGTCGTCGTAAGCCGCGACGCCGCTGGATTTCCTGAGCGTTGCGCTGAGCACTTCGCCCCCCGGCAGCAGCACCACGTCGAATCGCGCCTCCGGGTTGCCCTGGATATTGGCAGGCACGACCACGCGACCCTTGATCTTCGCCTGAATGCGCGCCTTCCAGTCATCGATCAGCTTCTGCTGCGCGGCGCGCGCCGCTGCCTCGGCACGGCGTTTGGCTTCTTCGGCTTCGCGCTGCTTGCGCTGCGCCTCGTGTTGCTGGCGTTCGCGTTCGACGGCGGCGGCGCGTTCGCGGCGCTCCTCTTCGCGGCGCAGTTCGTCCGCGCGGCGCTGCTCTTCGAGCTGTTTCTGCTCCTCCAGCCGGCGCGTTTCTTCCTCGCGTTTCAGTTTCTCCTGCTCCAGGCGTTTTACCTCTTCCTCGGCCCGGCGCTCCTCATCCAGGCGGCGCTTCTCCGCCTCGAGCGTTTTTTTCTCCTCCAGGCGTTTGACTTCCTCTTCTTCCTTCTGCTTGCGGATCTTTTCCCGCAACTCGATCTCGGCCGGCGAGGGCTTGGGCGGCGCTTCCACCTTCGGCGGCGGAGGTGGCGGAGGCTCCTTCCTGACTTCGGGAGCCGGCGTGGGCGGCGTCTCCACTATCTTTGGCGGCGGCGGGCTCACTTTCGTGACCGGCTCGGGCAACTCTTCCCACAGGTCCACCACCACCGGTCCGACGATTTTCTTCTGCCAACTGATGCCGATCACCAGCATGCCGAAGAACAGCAGATGCACCAGCAGCGCGAGGATGCCGGAGGCAACGCGGCCAGGTTCGTCAACCGTGTGCATCGTCAACCTGACCGGGGTTTGGCCAGCAGTCCCACCCGTTTGACCCGGTTCTGCTGCAGCAGGTCCATCACCTGGATCACTGCCTCGTACTTGACGTCCTTGTCCGCGGAAATGACTACCGGCTGGTTTGGCTTCTTGGACTGTTTGCTCCTGATCACTTTCAGCAGCTCGTCGCGGTCCCTCAACGGCCTTTCGGCGTTGGACAGGTCGCGATCGATATAGGACAGCGCCCCGCTGGCGCGGATCGAGATTTCGATCGGCTGCGCCGGCGGCGCCGAAGCCTTGTCGATGGTCGGCAGATCGATGACGCCGGGATTCATCAGCGGCGCGGTGACCACGAAGATCACCAGCAGCACCAGCATCACGTCGACGTAAGGCACGACGTTGATCTGGTTCATCAGGCGCGGGTGGTGGCGCATGCGCGGTCAGGTTCCGGTTGCCGCGACCTGCGCCTGGCCCAACACCGGCGGCTGCGCCACGGCGTTGGCCTGCCGCTGCAGGATGTTGGAGAACTCCTCCATGAAACTCTCGAAGCGGGTCGAGAGCCGCTCGATGTGGCGTACAAAGTGGTTGAAGGCGATCACGGCCGGGATCGCGGCGAACAGGCCCATCGCGGTTGCAACCAATGCTTCGGCGATGCCGGGCGCCACGTGCGCCAGGGTGGCCTGGCCGACGTTCGCCAGACCGCGGAACGCATTCATGATTCCCCACACCGTTCCGAACAGGCCGACGTAGGGGCTGACCGATCCCTCCGTGGCGAGAAAGGACAGGTGCGCCTCGAGATGGTCCATCTCGCGCTGGTAGGTGGCACGCATGGCGCGGCGGGTGCCGTCCATGAGCACTGCCAGGTTGGTCCCGGTCTGCTTGCGCAGTTTCACGAATTCGCGGAATCCGGCCTCGAAAATGCGCTCCATGCTGCCGGCGTTGTGGCGCGAGCCCGCCGCCTGATGAAACAGCGTGCCCAGGTCGGCGCCACTCCAGAAGCTGCGCTCGAACCGATCGGTGCGGCGAATGGCGTCGCGAATCACGAACATCTTGCGGAAGATGAACCACCAGGAAATCAGCGATACCAGCAGCAACAGCGCCATCACCAGTTGCACCAGCACGCTGGCGTTGGTGAGCAGGCTCATCAAGGAGAGATCCTGAGTAACGTTCATATCTGTATTGTCTAGCGAGTTAAACGCGGCCGCGGCGCCGGCGGGGTTGCCGGCGTCAAGCGGTCGCCTCCACCGGTAACGGCACCTCATCGGCAAACGATGCCCGTACCTCGTCCGGGACCGGCATCGGCTTCAAGGTGCCGGTCGCCACGCAGGCCAGGTTCACCGAGGCGCGCACCAACGCCTCCTTGCCCCGCATGATTTCCTGCACCAGGGTCATCTGCACGCGGCCCAGTTTTTCCACTGCCGCAGTCACGGTCAACAGATCGTCCAGCACTGCCGGCTTCAGATAGGCGATGTCCAGATGCCGGACGATGAATACGAGCCGGAACCGGCGCGCGAGTTCGCGCGGCTCGAATCCCTGATTGCGCAGCCACTCGACCCGGGCGCGCTCCATGAAATCCAAATATGTGGCGTGGAACACCACGCCGGCCGCGTCGGTGTCCTGATAATAAACCCGCACCGGAATGGCAAAGGACATCTCAGCTCTCCTGCCACAAGTCGCCGTTCGCCACGCCCGCAGGCAGGGCGGCGCCGAAATGCCGATAGGTCAGCACCGTTGCCATGCGCCCGCGCGGCGTGCGCTGCAGATACCCCTGCTGGATCAGGAACGGCTCCAGCACATCCTCGATGGTGTCGCGCTCCTCGCCGATCGCCGCCGCCAGGTTTTCTATGCCGACCGGTCCGCCACCGAACTTCTCCAGCACCGCGAGCAGAAGTTTGCGGTCCATCACATCCAGACCGATCTGGTCGACCTCGAGCATCTTCAGCGCCGCGTCGGCCACGTCCTCGGTCACGATGCCCTGAGCCTTCACCTCCGCGAAGTCGCGCACCCGGCGCAGCAATCTGTTGGCGATGCGCGGCGTGCCGCGCGAGCGCGAAGCGATTTCCATTGCCCCGCCGGCCGCAATGTCCACATTGAGCAGGCGCGCCGAACGCTCGACGATCTGCGTCAACTCCGCGGGTGAGTAAAACTCCAGCCGCGAGACGATGCCGAAGCGGTCGCGCAGCGGATTGGTGAGCATGCCGGCGCGGGTGGTGGCACCGATCAGCGTGAACGGCGGCAACTCGAGCTTCACCGAGCGCGCCGCCGGCCCCTCGCCGATCATGATGTCGAGCTGAAAGTCCTCGAGCGCAGGGTAGAGGATTTCCTCGACCACAGCAGAGAGACGGTGAATCTCGTCGATGAACAGGACGTCGTTGGGTTCCAGGTTGGTGAGCAGCGCCGCCAGATCGCCGGGTCGTTCCAGCACCGGGCCGGAAGTGTGGCGCAGATTCACGCCCATTTCCCTGGCGATGATGTGCGCCAGCGTGGTCTTGCCGAGCCCCGGCGGACCGTACAGCAGCACGTGGTCCAATGCTTCCGTGCGGTTCCTCGCGGCCTGGATGAAAATCTGCAACTGGCCGCGGATCTTCTCCTGGCCGATGTACTCGTCGAACTGCTTGGGACGCAACGCACGCTCGAGCGCTTCCTCTTGCGTCGAGATCGGGGCGGGCTGAATCAGACGGTCGGTTTCGATCATCCTCTGGTGCCGCGGCGCAGACGCCTTTGAGGCATCAGCCGCGTCCGCTCTTGAATTCCGCTAGCAACGGCCGGACCTCGTCGGCATAAGCATCCACGTGTCTGAGCAGCATACCGGCCACTTCGTCGATGCGCCGGTTGACGATGCCCGTCAGTTTCAGGATCGCGGTCACGAAATACTTCTTTCCGACCATGCCGGCGCCACGATTTGAGCAGGATTATATCGCAGCGCCCCCGCAAATCACCGTCCTGTTGTGCGGTTTTATTGTCGTTGCAGGGCGACATTGCGGCGGTCGATCTCCTCGCGATTTTCATTCAGTCCGATCTCCCCGCCGACGCCCTTGAAACAGACCGGCGATTGCTGTGGCTAGGTTTTCGAGAGCAGCTTCAGCGCCTGCCGGATCGCCTCCGGAACCGTGGCTTCAGGAGAGACCTTGGCAAGCGCGGCGCTCGCTTCCTTGTCGCTGTATCCAAGCGCACTCAACGCGTTGAGCACGTCGCCCCTTACCGACGCGGCACTACCCGCGGCGGACGGCGCCACACCTCCGGCCAGCTTATCGCGAAGTTCGAGCAACAATCGCTCCGCGGTTTTCTTGCCGATGCCGGGAATCTTGGTAAGCCGCGCGCCGTCCTGTGTGGACACCGCCCGATACAGCTCCGACACCGACAGACCAGACAGCACCGCCAGCGCCGTGCGCGCGCCGACGCCGCTGATCTTGAGCAATTGCCGGAACACCTTACGCTCCTCTTCGGTGCCGAATCCGAACAGCAGGTGCGCGTCTTCGCGCACCACCAAGTGGGTGTGCAGCGCCACGGTCGAGCCGGTCGCCGGCAGAGCAAAGAAGGTGCTCATCGGCACGTCCACTTCGTAGGCCACGCCGTGCACGTCGACCACCACCGTGGGCGGACGTTTTTCGATCAGCTGCCCGGTGATGCGTCCGATCATACCAGCCTCCCGCGTTTCATGCGGTAGCCGCGCGTCGCGAGTTGCCCCAGTCCCATGCCTCCGTGCGCGTGACAGATGGCACAGGCCAGCGCGTCGGCGGCGTCGGCGCTGGGGTCGCCCGGCAGCTTGAGCAGCCGGCGCACCATCTCCTGCACCTGCTCCTTGTGCGCATGGCCGTTGCCGACCACGGCTTGCTTCACCTGCAACGCGGTGTACTCCGATACCGGCAGGCTGTTGATCACCGCGGCACAGATGGCGGCGCCGCGCGCCTGGCCGAGCAGCAAGGTGGATTGCGGATTCACGTTGACGAACACCTTTTCCACAGCGACTTGCTGCGGCTTGATCTCGCCGATCAACTGGCAGAGTCCCTCGAGGATGGTCTTGATGCGCTCCGGCAGTTCGCCATCCTGCCGGGTGCGGATACAGCCGCTGGTAACGTAGGCCAGTTTCTGGCCAACTTTGTCCAGAACCCCAAACCCCGTCACTCTGAGTCCCGGATCGATCCCTAGTATCCGCATTGGCAGCACCGCGGTCGCCACCGGTGCGAGTGACGTGGTTCAGTGCAGACTAACATCGTCCGCAAGGCCGATGTTACGTCGGAGCTAAAACCGGTGACCCGCAATCCCGGATCAATCCCCAAGATTCTCACAAGCCGTCCCAATCGAACCGGACTTTCCCGTCACCTGTTTCAGAGAAGGCTAATGTTCGGCGACAGCCGAACGTTGCGCCGGAGCTAAACCCCGTCACTCTAAGTCCCGGATCGATCCCCAGAATTCTCATGGTCGGTGAGGCGTGAGGGGTGTGGTGTGGGAGTAATTAAGTAATTAAGTGATTGAGTGACTGGTTTCAATCACCTAATTACTGAATCACCTCATTACCGATTTTTGGCCTCTCGCCTCACGCCTCACCCTTCCATCATCGCGGTGGTATGGA
>CAYNFN010000440.1:0-6624 GCA_964396485.1 uncultured Alcaligenaceae bacterium | reverse complement strand
CCTTGCGCGTAACCAAGCGGGTCTGGGGCATCGGCCCTTCGACCGCGTCCACCAGCAGCAGGACGCTGTCCACCATCGACAGCACGCGCTCGACTTCGCCGCCGAAGTCGGCGTGGCCGGGCGTGTCGACGATGTTGATGTGGGTGCCCTGATACTGCACGGCGCAGTTCTTGGCGAGGATGGTGATGCCGCGCTCGCGTTCCAGGTCGTTCGAATCCATCACCCGCTCGGTGACGTGCTGGTGCGCGGCAAAGGTGCCCGCCTGGCGCAGCAGCTTGTCCACCAGCGTGGTCTTGCCGTGGTCCACGTGGGCGATGATGGCGATGTTGCGAACGTTGCGGCTCATGTAATGCAGTGTCCCGAAAAAAGGTCGCGCAGTGTACCACAGACACCGTTGCAATTCATTGAAATTTCGCTCTTTGCAGACCTTCACCGCAGAGGCGCAAAGGCGCAGAGGAAACGCAAAGGAAAGCAATGCAAAATTGGATGGAAAGACAAAAATACAAACGGATAGTCGCGACAACGGTGATTCATCGACTCGGTGGGGCAAATCGGAATCCCCCCGCTTTTTGACACGTTTCGTTTGGTTTTCTCTGCGTTTCCTCTGCGCCTTTGCGCCTCTGCGGTTAGCCTTAATCAGGCGCTGGCGCGGAAAACCTGCATCGGTGGCGTGCGCAGCACTTTCGCCGTTCCCAGCAGGCCCGCGATCGCCACCCCGATCGCGCCGGCGACCAATCCCACCAGCCAAACCCGGGCATCGATGCTGTAAGGAACGTTCAGCACCTGTTTGGCGAGTATGAACCCAACCGCGCTGGCGCCCACCGCGGCAAACAACCCGGCTAGCGCGCCGATCAGCAGAAATTCCGCCGCCTGTACTGCGCGCAACTGCGCGCTCGCCGCCCCGAGCGTGCGCATCACCGCCGCATCGAACACCCGTTCGTCATGGGTGCTGCTGACCGCGGCGAACAGCACCAGCAGTCCGGCCGCGAGGCTGAACAGGAACACGAACTCGATCGCTCGCACCACTTGGTCGATCATGCGCTGGATCTGCGCCAGGATCGCCGCCACGTCGATTACCAGCAGATTCGGGAAGCGCTTCACGATCTCGTCCATCACGACCGCTTGCGAGGCCGGCAGGTGCAGGCTGGTCACGAAACTGCCGGGATAGCGCTCCAGCACGCCGGGCGGCGCGATAACGAAGAAGTTCACCCGGAACGACTCCCAGTCCACCGTGCGCAGCGAGCCGATCTTCGCCGTCAGGCGCGACCCACCGATGGCGTAGGTCAGGTCATCCCCGAGCTTCAGGCCCAGCGTCATGGCGATGCCTTCTTCCACCGACAGCAGCGGCTTGCCGGCATCGGACGCGGCAAACCAGCGGCCGGCGACGATCACGTTGTCCGGCTGCATCTTTTCCGCCCACGACAGGTTGAACTCGCGGTCGATGAGGCGACGTGCCCGCTCCTCGACGTAGTCTTTCGAGGACACCTGCTTGCCGTTCACTTCCACCAGGCGGCCGCGGATCATCGGGAACAGCGCCGGCGGCTGCAATTGCCGGCCGGCAAAAAAACTCTCGATTTCCCCGACCTGGTCGGGCTGGATGTTCACCAGGAATCGATTCGGCGCATCCGGCGGCAGGCTTTTTTGCCAACTCTCCAGCAGGTCCGAACGCACCAGCGTGAGCAGGATCAACGCCATCATGCCCAGTCCCAGCGCGATCACCTGGATCACCGTACCCATGCTGCGGCGGCGCAGGTTGGCGAGCCCGAAGCGCCAGTTGAGTCCCGCGCCGCGGCTGAACGAAGACAGCAGGCGCAGCGCCAGCAGCGTCAGGACAGCCGACGCCATCATGGTGCCGAGCACGCCGCCGAGCACATACATCCCGAGTTTCGGGTCCTGCGCCTGCCACAGGATCAGCCCCGACATCGCGGTGCCACCGAGCAGATAAGCCGACAGCCCGAACGAGTCCGGCGCGCCCAGATCCCGGCGCAGCACCCGCAGAGTCGGCACTTTTTTGAGCGCGATCAGCGGCGGAAGCGCAAAGCCGAGCAGCAACACGAACCCGGCGATCAGCCCCTGCAGCACCGGCAGCCAGCCTGGCGCAGGCAGGCTTACCGAGACGATCGGCGCAAGGAGCGCCGCGAGCAGGTACTGGCACAGGAAACCAATGGCGCAGCCGATCGCGCTCGCGAGCAATCCGATGATCGCGAACTGCAGCAAGTGTAACGTCAGGATCAGCGTCTGGCTCGCCCCCAGGCAGCGCATGATCGCGCAGGCGTCCAGATGCCGCTGCAGATAGCGGCGCGCTGCCAGCGCCACGGCAACGCCGGCGAGAATGACCGTAAGCAGCGCGGACAGGCCGAGAAAGCGTTCCGCGCGGGTGAGCGCCGAATTGATTTCCGGCCGCGCTTCGCGGATGTCCTCGACCCGCTGCCCCAGCCGGACCGTGCGCGCGGCGTAATCGCGAAATGCCGCCACGCCTTGCGTGTCGCCGGCCACGAACAGGCGGTACGACACCCGGCTGCCGACCTGCACCAGGGCAGTGGAAGCGAGATCGTCCACGTTGAACATCAGCCGCGGGCCGAGGTTGAGAAATCCGGCGCTCGATTCCGGTTCCTCGCTCACCATCGCCGCCACCGTGAACTCGCGCTCTCCGAGAGCAACGCGATCGCCGACACTCACATCGAGCCGGCGCAGCAGACGATCGTCCACCCAGACGCTTCCCGGCGCCGGAATGCGCGCGGGTTCGAAGTCCGGCCCGGCCGCGCCCTCGCGGATGCGCAGTTTGCCCCGCAGCGGGTAACCCGCAGACACCGCCTTCACTTCGGTCAGCAGCGCACGATCTTTCGCCTGCGTCATGCTGGGAAAGCGCACGGCTTCGGTGACGGCGAGCCCGAGGCGCGTCGCCTCGCTGCGGAACGATTCCGCGATCGGGGCGTCGGAGACCACGACCAGGTCGGCGCCGAGCAACTGGTTGGCTTCGCGCGTGAGCGTGCGCCCCACCCGGTCGGCAAAGAAGGCCACCGTGGTCAGACTTGCCACCGCAATGATCAGCGCCACGGCAAGCACACGCTGCTCGCCCGCACGCCAGTCGCGACCGAGCATGTGTGCCGCCAGCCGCAGCACGGCACCGGCACTCAAGCGATCAACGGCGCTCATCGCTGGTCAGCCTCCCGGCAGCAAGCTTGAGTTGGCGCGGACAGCGCCGGGCAATCGCCTCGTCGTGGGTCACCAGCAGCAATGTGGTGCGGCTTTCCCGGTTGAGCGCGAACATGAGCGAGATGATCTCCTCGCCTGTGGCCGGGTCGAGATTGCCGGTGGGCTCGTCGGCGAACAGCAGCCGCGGCTCGGCGGCGAACGCGCGCGCCACCGCAACGCGCTGCTGCTCCCCGCCCGAAAGTTGCCGCGGATAATGCGCAAGCCTCTCGGCCAGGCCCACACGCGACAGCCAGGCCGCGGCCTTCTCGCGCGCGCCATTGTTGCCGGCGAGCTCGAGCGGCAGCATCACGTTTTCCAGCGCGCTCAGCGCCGGAAGGAGCTGGAAAGACTGGAACACGAAGCCGACTTGGTTGCGGCGCAGGCGCGCACGGCCGTCCTCGTCGAGTGCGAACAGGTTGGCGCCGTTGATGTGCACTTCCCCGGCGGTGGGCACGTCCAGTCCCGCAAGCAGCGCAAGCAGTGTAGTCTTGCCCGAGCCGGACGCGCCGAGGATCGCACAGGCTTCCCCGGGCGCGATTTCCAGCGAGATATCCTCGAGGATGGTGAGCGTGGTGGTGCCGGTGGAGACTTGCTTCGTCAATCCGACCGCCTTCACAATTGGCGGCAAAGGTTCCTCAGACATGTGGCTGCGATTTCTTTTGCTGGTGGTCTTGACTGCGGTTGCGCCTGCGCATGCCGCCCGGACGATACTGGTCTTCGGCGACAGCCTGTCGGCGGGCTACGGTCTGCCGCAAGGCAGCGGCTGGGTGAGCCTGCTGGAACAACGGCTCAAGCGCGACCGGCTCGATTACACCGTCGTCAACGCCAGCATCAGCGGCGAGACCACGCTCGGCGGCCGCAATCGCATCGTCGCCACGCTTGCGGAGCACCAGCCGGCGGTGGTCATCGTCCAGCTCGGTGGAAACGATGGCCTGCGCGGCAATTCAATCGACCAAACCCGCCGCAATCTGATCGCCATCGTCGAAACCTCGCGCAAGTCCGGCGCCAAGGTGCTCCTGGTGGGGATGCGCATACCACCCAACTACGGCCAGGTTTATAGGCGCCGCTTCGAAGCGCTGTTCGCCGAGGTGGCTAGACAGCAGAACGCATCGCTGGTTCCGTTCATGCTGCAAGGCTTCGCCGACAAACGCGAGTGGTTCCAGTCCGACGGCATCCATCCCACCGTCGAAGCGCAGCCCCGCATCCTTGATAACATCTACCGGCGCCTGCGCGGCCTGCTCGCGCCGAAGCGCACCTGACGAACGAAAAAAAGTGCCGGCGGCCGCACGTGTAAACTGATGGCCTTCCCTGCCCCGGCCAGAACGCCGCGTTAAATGAACCAGGACACGGTCACGGTAGCACAGCTTTCCGAATTCGACGACATCTTGGATGTGCGCTCGCCCGCCGAATTCGCTCTGGATCACATTCCCGGCGCGATCAACTGTCCGGTACTCGACGACGACGAGCGCGAGCGCGTCGGCACGCTCTATGTTCAGGTTTCGCCGTTCGAGGCCAGAAAAGTCGGCGCGGCGTTGGTCGCGCGCAACATCGCTCGGCACATCGAAGCGAGCTTCGCCGGCAAGCCGAAGAACTGGCGGCCGCTGATCTACTGCTGGCGCGGCGGGCAGCGTAGCGCGGCCATGAGCCACGTCATGCGCCAGATCGGCTGGGACGTGAAGCGGCTGGCAGGCGGATACAAGGCCTACCGCCTCGCGGTGGTTGCCGGCATCGAAGCCGTGACCGGAAAGCTTACCTATCGGGTGATCTGCGGCCTTACCGGTTCCGGCAAGACCATCCTGCTGCTGCAACTCGAAAAACACGGTGCGCAAACGCTCGACCTGGAGCAGTTGGCCGCGCACCGCGGCTCCCTGCTGGGCGACCTGCCCGGCGAGCGACAGCCTTCGCAGAAGATGTTCGAGAGCCGGCTGTGGCAGAAACTCAAGGGCCAGGATCCGCGGCGGCCGGTGTTCGTCGAATCCGAAAGCCGCAAGGTCGGAAACCTCAGGGTGCCGGAGCCGCTGATCGCACGCATGTGGCAGAGCGAATGTATCTGGCTGGAGACCGCCGCGCCGGTGCGCGTCGCATCGCTGTTGCGCGATTACCGCCACTTCACCGAGGATGCGCAGGCGCTTGGCGTCAGGCTCGATTGCATGGTCGCGCTTCACGGGCACGAGAAGATCAACGCCTGGAAAGACAAGGTGGCGGGCGCACAATGGCCGGAGTTCGTGACGCAGATTCTGCAGGAGCACTACGATCCGGCGTACGTCAAGTCCATCGCCCGCAACTATCCCAGGCTAGCAGGCGCCACTAACCTGCGGCTGACCGACGGCTCCGACGCGGACTTCGAGCGCGCCGCGCGCTCGCTGCTCGAGCCGGCCCTCGCAGAGACGACGTGACCCTCTCTCACCACGAAGGTCACGAAGGAAACACGAAGGAACACGAAGTAAGACACAAAAATAGTTCGTGATGTAATGGAGCTCTCAAGCTGCGAACCTAGAATCGGAAAGTTCCACAGGAAAAGTTATTGGCCGACCCTTTCACTATGAAAACTCACAATCTTCTTTTTATATCGTGTCTTTTTTGGTTGTCCTTCGTGTTCCATCGTATTTCCTTCGTGTACCTTCGTGTTAACGCTTCCCAATGAAATTGGCGCTGAAAGTCGACGTCAACACCTACCGCGGCACACGCGTAGGCGTTCCAAGGTTGATGAGAATCCTCGCGGCGCACGGCGCCGGGGCCACTTTTCTCTTCAGCCTTGGCCCCGATCACACCGGCCGCGCGATTAAGCGAGTGTTCCGTCGAGGATTCTTTGGCAAAGTGCGCCGAACCTCGGTGCTCAGGCACTACGGACTGAAGACGCTGCTCTACGGCACCCTTCTTCCCGCTCCGGATATCGGCCGCAAGTGCGCCGACACCATGCGCAGCGTCCGCGACGCCGGGTTCGAGGTTGGTATCCATGCCTGGGACCACGTGCTCTGGCAGGACAAGGTCGCTGCAGCCGACGCGGAATGGACGCGCCAGCAGATGGAACTCGCCTGCGACCGTTTCGAGGAGATTTTCGGGGAACCGGCCCGGGTACACGGCGCCGCGGGCTGGCAGATGAACCGCTACGCCTATCGCCTGACCCAGCGCCTGGGTTTCGGTTATTGCTCGGACACCCGTGGGAGCGGGCCGTTTGTGCCTATATACCAGGCCGAGATCATCGCCTGCCCGCAGCTGCCGACCACGCTACCCACGCTGGACGAGATGATCGGAGTGGATGGCGTGACCGCCGGCAACGTCGCCGAACGGCTGCTCGAATTGTCACGGCATCCGCCCGCCACCGGCCACGTTTTCACGCTCCACGCCGAACTGGAAGGGGGAAAACTTGCCCCGGTTTTCGAGAATTTGATTGAGGGGTGGCGCGCCCAGGGTTACGAACTGACTTCG
>CAYNFN010000439.1:0-2240 GCA_964396485.1 uncultured Alcaligenaceae bacterium | reverse complement strand
TGGATCGGATGCCCGGCATCGGCATGGCCGAAGGATATGCCGCAGACCAGCTTTCGGTTCGACGGCAAACCGAAGCGGCTGCGGATCAAGTCCGGATACGAAGCCAGCGCGGCCTGGGCGATCGAGTCCACGCCGAAATTCTTCGCCGCGAGCATGAAGTTGGCGACATACAGCCCGCAGTCCAGCGCGCCGTAAACGCCGAGTTCCTCTTCGGTGGTGATCAGCGCCACGTGCGGCGCGTCGAAAAAGCGGAAGTTCTCCAGCCGTTGCCGCTCCGCGCCCTCTCTGTTCTCGCGGCCGATGCCCAGCGCCTGGTAGAGCTGCACCCCGCAGACCTTGCGCCGTTCCCGGTAGATGCCTTCGTAGCGCAACGGGAACGGAAAATCCGGCTTCGGCGGATGTCCTCCAGCGGCATGCGTCAGCAGGCTGTCGCGAAAGTTTGCGACAGCCCTGCCGGATACCAGCACGACCTGCCAGGGCTGGCAGTTGCACCAGGAAGGCGTCTGCTGCGCCAGATCGAGAATCTTCTCGATGGTTGCTCGCGGCACTGGCTTCTGCAAGAATTTACGGCAGCTGTAACGCTCCCTCACGACACGCTCGAATTCCATATTGGTATCTCTTTTGGTCCTTTAAATTTTTCCGTGGGTAAAGGCAAGCAACGCTCAAGATCTCCCTCACCCCGCGCTACGCGCGACCCTCTCCCGAAGGGAGAGGGCATCACGCTCCCTTCTCCCTCCGGGAGAAGGGTTGGGGATGAGGGAAAAATCAAAACGCTGGCACCGTTGTGGAACGCGGCCCTATGAGGAATTCGAACCTCATAGGAGCCCGATCAACCTCTCTTTTTCTGTTCTCTTGCGTTACTTTGCGTACCCCTCAAGGGGGTATTGAAAAGAATCCTTTGCGTCAACGCTTTTTCTGCCGGCCTCTGGCCGGCTTTCCGCTCGAGACCGACCACGGCTTGTCCGCATGCTTGGCCTTGAAACGTTCGTCGGTCTCGACCTGCAAGCCCATCGTCAGTCTGTTGCCGGCATTGGCGAGCGCGACGATTTCATTGAATTCGGCGAACATCGCGTCGTCCATCCCGTGCTTGCGGGCGGCGAAGGTATGGGAGTTGATGCAGTACTCGCAGTTGTTGGTCACGCTCACCGCGAGATAGAGCAGTTCCTTGGTGAGCGGATCGAGACGCGAAGGCTTGACCATCACTTCCTTCATCTGCCCCCAGAAGCGCTTCAGCAACGGCGGATGCACCGCCAGTGCGCGCCAGATGTTGTTGATGTAGCCGGTCTTGCGCGTGGCCATGATGTCGTCGAACACCGCGCGCACTTCCGGCGACGCTTCTTGGTAATTCACCAGTTTGACCTGGGCCATCGCAAACCCCTTTCCTGGAATCGAACTCAAATCGATGCCGCAATCTTAGCATCGCCTCCCGCCCGCCACGGTTGGACAACTCACCTCCGTGCGTACATAATGCCCGCCACCATTTTTCCCTCAAGTTCATGAAGTTCCTGTTCGATATCTTCCCGGTCCTGTTGTTCTTCCTCGCCTTCAAGATCTGGGGTATCTACACCGCAACTGCGGTGGCGATCGCCGCCTCGTTCGTTCAGGTCGGCTGGTCATGGGCACGCCATCGCAAGGTGGACAACATGTTGTGGGCAAGCCTCGCGATCATCGTGGTATTCGGCGGAGCCACACTCTGGCTGCACGACGACACCTTCATAAAGTGGAAACCGACGGTGCTATACTGGCTTTTCGGCAGCATCCTGCTCGGCTCGGACCTATTTTTCCGCAAGAACCTCATCCGCGCCATGATGGACAAGAAGATCACCCTTCCCGACCCGGTATGGCAGAAGCTGAACCTGAGTTGGATCGCATTTTTCGCACTGATGGGCGCGGCCAACCTCTACGTTGCGTTTCCGTTCGCGGAGAGTTTCTGCGCGAACGAGGTCAGTGCGAGGGCCGCCTGTGAGAACGACGTCTGGGTCAATTTCAAAGTGTTCGGCGGCATCGGGCTGATGCTGGTTTTCATCGTGGCCCAGGGCCTGATGCTGAGCCGCTACATCGAATCGGAGGAGAGGAACTAACGATGCTGTATGCAATCGTCGGCGAGGACAGTCCGAACAGTCTGCAAAAGCGCACGGCCGCGCGGCCCGCGCACCTGAAGCGCGTTGACGAGCTGATCGCTGCCGGCAAATTGGTCATCGGCGGCGCCGTCCCCGCCATTGACAGCATCGATCCGGGGC
>CAYNFN010000438.1:0-1583 GCA_964396485.1 uncultured Alcaligenaceae bacterium | reverse complement strand
CCTGCCCAAACCGCAGGGCGCACTGGTTAGCGCGGTGGAGCCGGGCAGTCCCGCCGACAAAGCCGGATTGAAATCTGGCGACGCGGTGCTGGGCGTCAACGGCAAGGAAATCGACCAGTTGTCAGAGCTGACGAGCGCGATCGCCGGCATCAAGCCGGGCACCAATGCACGCCTTCAGGTGTGGCGTAACGGTGACCGCCAGGACATCAATGTGACGGTCGGTGAACTTTCCGAGCAAAAAGTAGCCACGCTCGGGACCGGCGAGCCCGGCAGTGCGGCCAGTCTCGGGCTGACGGTACGCGAGCTTGCGCCGGAGGAGCGCGCCAAGCTGAAAACCGACGGCGGGCTGTTGGTGCAGAACACCTCCGGCGCTGCGGCGCGTGCCGGCATTAAGGCCGGCGACGTGATTCTGGCGTTGAACGACACGCCGGTTAAATCCGTCGAGCAACTGAAGCAACTGGTGAAGAAGTCCTCCAAGACCGTGGCGCTGCTGGTCCAGCGCGATCAGACACGGATCTACGTGCCGGTGCAGATCTGATCGAATAACAGTCCGGTATCGGGGCGCGCCGCGATACGCGGCGCGTTTTTTTCCACCGGCGCGGGCGGCGATACCAACCCGTCGCTTTGCGTCGGATTCACAGGTTGCGTAATAAAGGGGACGCTAGGCTTTGTTTCGAATCAGCGGCAAATGGGGCGCCACCCTCATTCGATGCAAGACTAAAAAGGGTAGCGTCGTCTTTTACCAAGGTCACTGCGCCGCGCTGAGCGTTGGCAGAGATCTGATCGCACCCCCAACCTTCTTCTCTGCGGTTCGCAGGTCATACAGCGCTTGAAGGTTCAGCCAGAACTGGGGGCTGTTCCCGAAGAAGTGGCCCAGCCGCAGCGCCGTGTCGCCCGTGACGGCCCGCCGGCCATGCAGGATGGCGGTGACCCGGTTGGTGGGGACCCCGAGCCGCCGGCCCAATTCGGCGGCACTCATGCCCAGTTCTTCTAGTTGCTCGGCAAGATGCTCGCCGGGGTGAATCGCACTACGTCCCATGTGTCACCTCTCAGTGGTAGTCGACGATCTCAACGTTGATCGGCCCCGGAGACTTCTCCGGCCACGCAGAGCAAAGCCGCCATTGGTTGTTGCCTGATGCTGTATTGCCCCTTCCGATCTCCCTTCAGCGCTTCGAGCCAGTTTCCTGGAAGGTACAGGTCCCGGATCGCGGTCGCCGCGTCCAGCTGGTCGAGCTTCAGTTCAGCGTTCCGGTGAATTGCGTCGAACGCCTCTCGCATCTCGCCTCACTTGTCACCCGGCGCCTTCGCCGGCGCGGCGTACCACTGATCCTTCGGCACCACCTTGGGCTGCTCGGGATCGCCTTCGTAGGCCGGCGTCATGATCTGCACGCCGTACTCGTTGAAGACATCCAGGACTTTCTGATGCAGCGCCGTGTAGAGCCTCGCCATCTCTTGCGGGCGATCGCAATAGGCGTTGATTTCGTAGGTCACGCAAAAGTCACCCAGGCTTTTCTGCAATACGAATGGCGGCGGCTCGCGCAGCAGGCCCTCGGCGCGGTTCGCCGCCTCGATCAGCATCGCCT
>CAYNFN010000437.1:0-2302 GCA_964396485.1 uncultured Alcaligenaceae bacterium | reverse complement strand
CGCCGTTCAGGAAAACTGTTTTCGGCGTGCCGCTGGCGGGCTGTCCGCTGGAACAGCGCATTTCAGAATTCCAGAAACTCAAGACCGAAGGCATCGCGGTCGGCGCGCTGGCCATGATCACGCTGGACAATCCGATGGTTGCCGCCACCGGGCACCGTATCTGCAACAACTGCATGAAATCCTGCATCTACCAGAAGCAGGAGCCGGTCAACATCCCGCAGGCGGAAACCCGCAGTCTGAAGGACGTGCTCGAACTTCCCTGGGGATTCGAAATCTACAGCCTGCTCACGCGCTGGAATCCGCTCGATCTGCGACGGCCTTTCCCGCTGCCCGCCAGCGGCCGCCGCGTGCTGGTCGCCGGCATGGGGCCGGCCGGATTCACCGTGGCCCATCACCTGATGAACGACGGCCACAGCGTGGTCGGCATTGACGGCCTGAAGATCGAGCCGCTGCCCGTGCACCAGTCCGGAGTGGATCGCACCGGCGCGCGGGTCGCGTTCGAGCCGATCTTCGATGCCGAATCGCTGTTCGAGTCGCTGGATGATCGCGTCATGGCCGGCTTCGGCGGCGTGGCCGAGTACGGCATCACGGCACGCTGGGACAAGAATTTCCTCAAGCTCATCCGGCTGCTGCTGCAACGGCGGCAGCAATTCGCGTTGTTCGGAGGGGTGCGCTTCGGCGGCACGCTTTCGGTCGACGACGCCTTCGATCTCGGGTTCGATCACGTGGTCCTGGCCGCGGGTGCGGGGCGCCCCACGGTGCTCGACATCCCCAACGGCCTCGCGCCTGGCGTGCGCACGGCTTCCGATTTCCTCATGGCGTTGCAACTCACCGGCGCGGCCAAGCAGGATTCGATCGCCAACATGCAGCTGCGGCTGCCGGTGGTGGTCATCGGCGGCGGGCTCACCGCGATCGACACCGCAACCGAATCGGCTGCCTACTACCCGCTCCAAGTCGAGAAATTCCTGCGCCGCTTCGAGACCCTGTGCGCCGAGCGCGGCGAGGAAAAGCTGCGCGCTTCGTGGAGTGCCGCGGAAAAGAACATCGCCGAAGAGGTTCTGGCCCACGCGCGCGCCATTCGCGCCGAGCGCAACAGGGCCGCGGCAGAGGGCCGCGAGCCGCATATCCTCGAATTGCTGCAATCCTGGGGCGGGGTCACCATCGCCTATCGTAGGCGCCTGATCGACAGCCCTTCGTACACGCTTAATCACGAGGAAGTCGAAAAAGCGCTCGAGGAAGGCATCCGCTTCGCCGAGAACCTCACGCCGGTTGCGGTCGAAGTCGACGAACTCGGCAACGCCTGGGGGCTCACCGTCACAGCCAAGCGCACGCTGGCGGATGGCGGCACCGAAACCGCGACGCTGACGCTGCCGGCGCGCACCGTGCTGGTCGCTGCAGGCACCCAGCCCAACACCGTGCTGGCGCGCGAGGACGCGCGCAACTTCCATCTCGACGGCCGTTACTTCCAGGCCTGCGACGAGAACGGCGTGCCGGTCAAACCGGAGAACAGTGCCAAGCCGACTTCCCCGCACGTGCTGCTTTCCAAGCGCCCCGATGGCCGCTTCGTGAGCTTCTTCGGCGACCTGCACCCGTCCTACTTCGGCAACGTGGTCAAAGCCATGGGCGGCGCCAAGCAGGGCTACCCCGTGGTCAGCCGCGTTTTGGAGAAAGTGCGCAAGGCTGGTTCCGGAACCGATGCCGATTTCGTCGCGGCGCTCAACGACCAATTGCGGGCAACGGTGCACGAGGTGATCCGGCTCACGCCCACCATCGTCGAAGTCGTGGTGCGCGCGCCGCTGGCTGCGAAGAAATTCCAGCCCGGACAGTTCTATCGGCTGCAGAACTTCGAGACCCTGGCCCAGCATGTCGATGGCACCCGCCTGGCGATGGAAGGCTTGGCCCTCACCGGCGCCTGGGTCGATCGCGACAAGGGGCTGGTGTCCACCATTGTTCTGGAGATGGGAGGATCGTCCGATCTATGCGCGCTGCTCAAGCCCGGCGAACCGGTGATCCTGATGGGGCCGACCGGCTCGCCCACCGAAATTCATCCGCACGAAACCGTGGTGCTGGCCGGCGGCGGCCTTGGCAATGCCGTGCTGTTCTCGATCGGCAAGGCGCTGCGCGCAGCCGGGTCGAAGGTCCTGTACTTTGCCGCTTACAAGAAATTGATCGACCGCTACAAGATTGCGGATATCGAAGCGGCCTCCGACGTCGTGGTGTGGTGCTGCGACGAGGCCCCGGGGTTCGTCCCCGGGCGGCCCGGCGACAAGACCTTCGTGGGCAACATCGTCGCGGCGATGGA
>CAYNFN010000436.1:0-16743 GCA_964396485.1 uncultured Alcaligenaceae bacterium | reverse complement strand
CTCGATCAAAATTCTGGTGTTGTCGGGTCAAAACGACGAAGGCAATGCCCGTTACGCCCGCACCCTGGGGGCCATAGAGTTCGTTGCCAAGCCCTGCGAACCCGAAGTCCTCAAGGCCATGCTGGCCAAGGCGCAGCGGATCGCCGAAGTGGAGAAGAGCTCCGCGGATCTCGACACCGGCATCGTCGGCAGCGGTTTTGCCATCAGGAAACTGCATCAGCAGATCCTGCAGTACGCTCCAGCACCTTTTCCGGTGTTGATCGAAGGCGAGTCCGGCAGCGGCAAGGAGCTGGTGGCGCGGTCGCTGCACCGGCAGAGCCAGCGCGCCGCCAAACCTTATCTCGCGCTCAACTGCGCGGCGATTTCTCCGACACTGGTCGAACCGACTCTGTTCGGCTATGTAAAGGGCGCGTTCACCGGCGCCACGTCATCGCGATCGGGTTATTTCGAAGATGCCCACGAGGGCGCGCTGTTTCTGGACGAAATCGGCGAGTTGCCGCTGGAACTCCAGTCCAAGCTGCTGAGAGTGCTGGAGAACGGCGAGTTCCAGCGCGTCGGCGAAACCCAAAGCAGGACATCCAACGCGCGCGTCATCGCCGCCACCAATCGCGACCTGCGCCAGGAGGTGCGCGCCGGGCGCTTTCGCGCCGACCTCTATCACCGCTTGTCGGTGTTCTCGATTGCCGTGCCGCCGTTGCGCGAACTAAGCGATGACAAGCTCAGGCTACTGCAGCATTACTCGGCGATTTACGCGCGCCAGAGCGGGATGCAGCCTTTTCAACTGGACCCCAAGTCAATGGACCTGTGGATGCAGTATGGTTTCCCGGGCAACGTCCGCGAACTGCGCAATATCGTCATCCGCCTGACCACCAAATACTCCGGCCTGACGGTAAACAGCGAACAGTTGCTGGCGGAATTCGACTGGGAAGAGCCGGCCGCCATGCGATCGGGCATGGCGCAGGCGCAAGACTTCAAATCCATGATGGAGGCGGCGCGCAAGCACCTGCAGGTGCACAAAAACTTCAATCTCGACGATGCGCTCAGGGAGCTGGAAAAGAGCTATGTCGAGGCCGCGCTCGATATCACCCGCGGCAACCTGAGCCAGGCGGCGAAGCTGCTCGGCATTCATCGAACCACGTTGTATAGCCGCATGCAGAGCTATACCGCCGCTGGGGAGGAGGGACAGTAGATGTATTACGCGTTTTTCGGGTTGGCTCAGGCGCCTTTCAAGATCACCCCGGACACCGATGTCTTCTTCGAGGGCGGCAATCGCGGAGCCATTCTCGAGGCGCTGATCTACGCAATTTCCATCGGCGAAGGAATCATCAAGGTGACCGGTGAAGTGGGCAGCGGCAAGACCATGTTGTGCCGCGTTCTGCAGACCCGGCTGCCGAGGAACGTCGAAACCGTGTATCTGGCCAATCCAAGCGTGTCACCGGAAGAAATCCTGCATGCGATCGCATTCGAGTTGCAGTTGCCGATCGCCAAGGACGCCGGCCGCCTCGAGGTGATGCACGCGCTCAACGCCTACCTGCTCGAGCGCCACAGCCAACAGCGCCAGGTGGTGGTGTTCGTGGAAGAGTCCCAGGGCATGTCGATCCCGACCCTGGAAGAGGTCCGGCTGCTTTCCAACCTCGAGACCCAGCAGCACAAGCTGCTGCAAATCGTGCTCTTCGGCCAGCCCGAACTGGACGAAAAACTGCGCCAGCCGCAAATTCGGCAACTACGCGAGCGCATCACCCACAGCTTTACCCTGTTCCCGCTCGACCAGGAGGAGGTCAAGGCCTATCTGACTTTCCGCCTGCAGGCGGCCGGCTACCACGGGCTGGACCTGTTCAGCCGGCGAGTGATCACTTACCTCACCCGAGCGAGCTGCGGGCTCACCCGCCGCATCAACCTGGTTGCCGACAAAGCACTTCTGGCGGCTTTTGCCGAAGGCACGCACAACGTCACCTTGAGACACGTCAAGGCGGCGGTGCGCGACAGTGAATTCAGCGACCTGCCGCGGCCGCGCAGCCCGGCGCCTTTCGCCTACGCGCTTGGCGGCCTGGCGCTTGGCGGCGTAATCGGCATAGCCGTATTTGCCGCTTACCAGACGTTGCTCGTTCCCGCGGCACCGGTTTCGGGGCCCGCGGCACCGGTTTCGGGGCCCGCGGCCCCGAAACCAGCCGAGGTGGAGGTGCCGGCAGCGCAAACCGCCGGTACCGCGCCCGCGGCGGCGACAGGCGTTGCCCCGCCGGAAAGCCAGGCGCCGAACACGCCATTCGCGGCTGCCGCGCCTGTTAACGAAACGAGCTCCAATGCGGGCGGGCCAACTGCTGAGCCACGCCCCACGCCGCCACGGGCACCCGAAAGCATTGCCGCGGCCGCACCCGTCTCTGCGCAGGGCAGCGGCAGCCCCGCCGTGACAGGCGCCCAGTCCGCCGCGGCCCCGGCGCCAACACCCCAACAGGGACCTGCGGAGGCGGACTTGGCAGCAGGCGACCGGGATTCGGCCGCTGGCAATGTTCTTGAACAGCGCTTGCATGCTACCGAACAGTGGCTGGCGGAACAGAATGGCACCGTGTACAGCATCCAACTGCTCGGCACCGGCAACCCTAAACTCCTAAGAGATTATTTCGAAACGATCGCTAAATATCTTGAAATTGAAAAGGTTTATGTGTACCGTACGGTGGCAAATCAGCGCCCTTCCTTGACTGTCCTGTACGGAAATTTCTTAGACCGGGCGGAGGTCAATCGGGTGCTGCAAAGCCTGCCGGAAGAATTGAAAACAAATCGCCCGTATTACCGCACGATCCAGGGCGTGCGTTTGGAAATCGCCCGGCACAGGTCATAGCAGCCTGAGCGACACTGAAACCGCTTCAGCAACAACTGCGTAAGAGGCACGGAATACTTCTTAGAAGGTTGAGAATGGGCCATTGGGGGGGGCAAGGCGCTTTGCGCGACGTGGCGACCCAGCAGTGGCGAGGACATGATGCGGCGCGCCATTACATGGTGCCGGGCCGCGGCTTTGCGATGCTGGCACTGATCGTTGTCGCCATGACCGCCGCCGGCTGCAGCAGTTACAAGCCCACCGTTCGGCCTTCCGAGGGCCACATCAACGCCGAGCAATTCCCGCCCAAGACCGCCAACGAGAAAATCCTGCCGCCGGTCACGGTGAGCGAATTTGTGCCCCCGCCCAAGCCGCTGGTCAAGGTTCCGACGTACAGCGTGGTGGTGCAGGAGGTTCCGGTCAAGGAACTGCTGTTCGCGTTGTCGCGCGACACCAAGCAGAACATCGACGTGCACCCGGGCATCCAGGGGTTGGTGACGCTGAACGCCATCGATGAGACCCTGCCGGCGATCCTGGAACGCATCGCCCAGCAGACCAATCTTCGCTACCGGACCGAGGGCCGGACCATCATCGTGGTGCCGGACACGCCCTATTTCAAAACCTCCCGGATCAATTACGTAAATATGAGCCGCGACACCACGTCCAGCATGGGCGTGAGCGGGGAAATCTCCGGCTCATCGGTGGGCGCCGCAGGCCAGTCGGGCGGCGTGCAAGGCACAAGCGGCACGTCGAACACCAAGGTGGACACAAAGTCGATCAACAATTTCTGGGAGGTCTTGCGGCAGAACCTCGAGTCCATCCTGGCGGCCAGCAAGGCATTGACCGAGAGTGGCGATCAGCGCGCCGAACGTGCCGAGGCCGAACTTGCCGCCCGCGAGGAACGCATCGCCCAGGCGGAGGCAGTTTCGCGCTCTGGACCCAACGCGGCCTCGCTGTTCAGCACCGCGTTCGGGCAAAGCCGGACCGTACCCTCCGATATCAAGAACGAAATCGTCGTCAACTCCATTACCGGCACGGTCACCGTGCTCGGCAACGAAAAGCAGCATGTTTTGATTCAACAGTACCTGGACAGCGTCAGCTCGGCGTCACAGCGGCAGGTGCTGATCGAAGCCACCATCGCCGAGGTGACGCTCTCCGACAGGTATCAGGCCGGCGTGGACTGGAGCAGAATTGCCACCGGTACCGGATTCAGCTTCGACCAACAGTTGATCGGCGGCACCCTCGGCGCCCCGCCGAGCTTGGTTGTTGGTTATACCAATACCAACCAGGGCATCTCTGCGTCGCTGGCCCTGCTGGAACAATTCGGCAATACCCGCGTGCTGTCGAGTCCGAAGCTGATGGCAATCAACAACCAGACCGCGCTGCTGAAAGTGGTGGACAACGTCGTTTATTTCGAGGTTCAGACCACGGCGGGCACCGCAACTACAGGCGGTGTAATCACTCCGGCTACAACCAACACAATACCAAAGACGGTTCCGGTAGGTCTGGTGATGAGTGTGCTGCCGCAGATCACCGAGTCGGGAACGGTAAATCTGACGGTGCGGCCGACAATCTCGCGGGTGATCCGGTTCGTGCCCGACCCTAATCCTGCGCTGAAATTCAACGCCGATGGCCTTCCCCTGCCGAATGCGGTCCCAAACCTGATACCGCAAATCGAGGTGCGCGAAATGGAGTCGGTGCTGCAGGCCGGCAGTGGCCAGACCATTATCCTTGGCGGGCTGATGCGGGACGATGTGGCGCGCCTCCGCGATGCCGTGCCCGGCCTGGGGCGGCTGCCCTCCCCCGTGGGCGATGCCTTCAGTTTCCGCGACGAATCGGTGGTCAAGACCGAGCTGGTGATCTTCCTCAAGCCGACGGTAATCCATAATCCGTCCCTGGACAGCGACGAATTGAAGTTCTTACAGCGTTTTCTCCCGGTCATCGACAAGACCGGCAAGAACCCATGAGCCTCCTGCTGCAGGCCCTGCAGAAAGCCGCCAAGTCCCGCGAAGACGGTGAGGGTGAGCGGGGTTCAGGACCCGCCGCGGCCGATCAGCTCGCGCTCGAGCCGATCGCGTCCGAGCCGATGCTGCGTGACGAGATGCCGAGCCCTTCACCGACTCCGGCGCAGGCGGCCACGGTGGTGCAGGCGAGCCGCTTGCCGTCGTTTGATCCCGTCGGTTACGTGCGCGATCACTACATGGTCGTGTTCATCGGGGCGGCCCTCCTGGTCGCAATCATTTACGGCGGCTACGTCTACATCCAGGTCTCCAACCCGGGGATGTTGCGCTCAACGCCGGCGCCGATGATGGCACCGCTGGCCTCCGCGCCGGCGGCGCCCGCCCCTCCTGCCAGTCCGCCGGATACAGCGGCAAAGATCTCCGGGATGCCCGCCGACACGGCCACTGCAGCGGCGCTGCCCGCCGGATTAGCGCCGTCGCTGTTCGACACCGCGGAGGCAACTGCGCAGCCCGTCCAAACGGCCCGACCTGCGCGGGCGACAACCACGCGGCCACGCCGTAGCGCCAAGGCCGCGGAGGCAACGGTGGCGTCGGAAAAAGCCATCGTCTCCTTGGCCGATCCGCCGGTCGAAACCGTGGTGATCAGGACCAACGAAGCCACGGGCATATCCGTGAGCCGCCAGCCTGCCACGTTGGTGCCGGTGGATCCGTCCCTGATGCAGGCCTACGAGGCGCTGCAGCGAGGCGATCTGGCGCTGGCGCGCAATCTATACCAGCAAGTCCTGCAGGCCGAGCCGAGGAGCATCGACGCGCTGCTGGGCCTGGGCGCCATCGCCTGGAAGGAGGGCCGGATCGAGGAAGCGGCCCAACGCTACCAGCGGGTGCTGGAACTGGAGCCGCGCAACGCCTATGCCCAGGCCGGTCTGATTGCGATCATGGGCGGCGCCGACCCGCAGGCAAGCGAGTCCAGGCTCAGGCAATTGATCGCCCGCGAACCCTCGGCCTTCCTCTATTTCAGCCTCGGCAACCTTTACGCCGATCAGGGCCAGTGGCCGGGAGCCCAACAGGCTTACTTCCAGGCTTATCAGCTGCAGCCGGACAACCCCGACTACGCGTTCAATCTCGCCGTCGGCCTCGAACATATCGGACAGTTCCGACCCGCGCTCGATTACTACCGCAAAGCGCTCGATCTGTCCTTCCGCAAAGGCCGCGCCAACTTCGACCAAAACCTCGTCATCCAGCGCGTTGGCCAGCTCTCCGCCCGCGTAGAGTAGTGGCGAGGTAGCGCAACGATGGCCGAGCAGCGTAAAAAGCTTCGCCTAGGCGAGTTGCTGGTCCAGCAGGGGCTGATCTCCCAGGACCAGTTGCGCATCGCGCTCACCGAGCAGAAGACCCAGAACATTCCGATCGGTCGGCTGCTGGTGCGGCTGGGCTTCGTCACCGAGGCGGTGATTCGCGACATCATGGCGCGGACCATCGGCCAGGAGAGCATCGACCTGTCGCAGGTGCTGGTGGATGCGGAGGCGCTCAAGCTGGTACCTCAGGACTTCGCCCGCCGCCACCGGCTGCTACCGATCGCTTTCGATGCGGAACAAAACGTAATGGTGGTGGCCATCACCGAGGTGTTCAACGTAGTGGCGCTGGACCAGTTACGAGCCACCCTCGGCCAAGACATACAGATGAAGACGGTGCTCGCGGGCCAGGCCCAGCTCGACGAGTTCATCGACCAGTTCTACGGCCACGAGTTGTCGGTCGACGGCATCCTGCGCGAGATCGAGACCGGCGAGATCGACTACCAGAGCATCCAGGCAGTCGGCGACGAGTACACCCAGCCTATCGTGCGGCTGGTCGGGGCGTTGCTTGTTGACGCGGTCAAGCGCGGCTCGTCCGACATCCATTTCGAACCGGAATTCGCTTTCCTGCGCATCCGCTACCGCATCGACGGCGTGCTCGAGCAGATCCGCAGCCTGCACAAGAACTACTGGCCGGGGATTGTGGTGCGGCTGAAGGTAATCAGCGGCATGAACATCGCCGAGACCCGCGCACCGCAGGACGGACGGCTTTCGCTCAACCTCAACGGCCGTCCGGTGGACTTCCGGGTTTCGTCGCAACCCACCATTTGGGGCGAGAACATCGTGCTGCGTGTGCTCGACCGCGAGAAATCGATCATCAATCTCGAGAACATGGGTTTGCCCAAGTCGGTCATGGCGAAGATCAACCTGATGCTCGCCAGGCCGGAAGGAATTATGGTGCTGACCGGCCCGACCGGCAGCGGCAAGACCACCACGTTGTACTCGATGCTCGCCAAACTCAATGTCGAGTCAGTGAATATCATGACCCTTGAAGATCCGGTCGAGTATCCGGTCGCGATGATGCGCCAGACTTCGGTAAACGAAACGGCAAAAATAGATTTCGGCAACGGCATCCGCTCGATCATGCGCCAGGACCCGGACATCATTCTGGTCGGGGAAATCCGCGACCGGGATACCGCGGAAATGGCGTTCCGGGCAGCAATGACCGGCCACCAGGTGTTCACCACGCTGCACACCAATTCCGCGCTGGGGACTTTCCCGCGCCTGCTCGACATCGGCATCGCGCCGGACATCATGGCCGGCAACATCATCGGCATCATTGCGCAGCGACTGGTGCGCCTGCTGTGCAAGCACTGCAAGGAGGCTTACACGCCGTCGCCGGAAGAACGACAGCTGCTCGGCGGCGACATCGATGGCGGCCTCAAGCCCTTCCGCCCGGTGGGCTGTCCCCGCTGCAATCACCGCGGCTATCGGGGTCGCACCGCGATCATGGAAATCCTGCACATGGACAGCGACCTGGACGAACTGGTCGCGCGCCGGGCCTCACCGAGGGAGTTGCGCGGGGCGGCCAATGCCAAGAACTTCCGCTCACTCGCCGACGAGGGCGTACAGAGGGTGGTTGACGGGACCACCAGCCTGGCGGAAGTGGCGCGCGCCATCGACCTTACCGGACGGGTGCACTGAGATGGCGCGCATCACGCCGGCATTGCGCTGCGCACGACGGGTGTTCCGAAACCATGGCGTGACACCGAGGCGCTAATGCCGGCATTCCAATACAAGGCCGTAGACAGGGCCGGGCGGTCCGCCCGCGGCAAGCTCGACGCCGCCAACGAAGTCGACCTCGAGTTGCGGCTCAGGAAGATGGGGCTCGACCTCATCACGACCCGTTTACTGCGCGGCCACAGCTCCACACTGGCGCGCGGCAGCATCACGCGCCAGGACCTGATCACATTCTGCTTCGACCTGGAGCAGATCTCCCGAGCCGGAATTCCAATTCTCGAGGGACTTCGAGACTTGCGAGACGGCATGGAGAACCCGCGTTTCCGCGAGGTCCTGACCTCGGTGATCGAAGATATTGAAGGCGGCAAAACCATGTCGCAGGCGCTTGCCACATTCCCGCGGGTTTTCAATACCGTATTTGTCAGCCTGATTCGCGCCGGTGAACTCTCCGGCACGCTCACCGAAGTGTTCGAGAACCTCGGGGGAACGCTCAAATGGCAAGATGAACTGATCTCGCAAACGCGCCGCTTGCTTGTCTATCCGGCATTGGTTTTCGTCGTAGTCCTCTGCGTGATGCTGTTCCTCCTGCTCTATCTGGTTCCGCAGGTCACGTCTCTCATGAAGACCATGGGGCTCGATCTTCCACTCCAGACCCGGGTACTGATCTGGCTGTCCGATGTCACCGCGACTTATTGGCCGGTTTTGATGCTGCTCCCGGTCATTGTCGCCGTCGGAATCAGTTTCATGGTGCGAACTAATCCGCGCGCGCGCTATCTGTGGGACTACGCCATCTTGCGCCTGCCGGTAACCGGAGTAATTCTGCAAAAGATCATCCTTGCCCGGTTTGCCAATTTCTTCGCGCTGATGTACCGCTCCGGCATCACCATCCTGGACGCGGTGAAAACCAGCGAGGATATCGTCGCCAACCGCGTGATTGCGGAAGGCCTGCAACGTGCCGGACAGCAGATCAACGGCGGCGAAAGCCTGCCGGAAGCTTTCGCCAACCTCGGAGTGTTTCCGCCGCTGGTGATTCGCATGCTGAGGGTGGGGGAAAGCACGGGCGCACTCGACGTGGCGCTGATGAACATCACTTACTTCTACAATCGCGACGTGCGCGAATCCGTAGACAAAGCGCTTAAGCTGCTCGAGCCCATGCTGACGCTGATTCTGGGTGGAATGCTCGCTCTGATCTTGTTCTCAGTGCTGACCCCGATATACGATATCATCGGCAAGGTCCAGCTTTGATAATGGCCGTCAAGCTTCTACTCTGTGTGTCCGCCCATCAAGCCACGGCCGCATTGTGGCAAGGGCGCCATTTTGCCGGATGCAGGCGTTTCGACAACGATGAGAACGGCTGGATTGCGTTCAGCAATTACCTCCGCGCCGGCCGGGGCATACCGATACACATCATGGTGGACTCGGTAGACGAGGACTACCGTTTCGAAACGTTACCGCATGCCAGGGGCCGCGACCGCGCGGAAATGGTTGGCCGGAAACTGAAGCAACTGTATCGCGGTACGTCCTACTACTCGTCGTCGCTGCAGGAACGCGGCGCCGGTAAGCGCAAAGATGACCGCTACTTGTTCGCTGCGCTTACCGATCCCGAACTGTTGAGTCCCTGGTTGCGCGCCATTGAATCCAACGGCCTGCCTGTCGCCGGGGTCTATCCGCTGCCGATGGTGACCACTTCGCTGATTGAGCGCTTGCGGTTGAAGCACATCAACCTGCTGATCGTCACCAAGAATACCGCGGGCGTGCGACAGACATTCTTCAAGAACCTCAAGTTCCGCATAAGTCGTCTGACGCCGTTACGTGATGCGACCGGGGTCGCCGACCAGTACTATGCCGACGAAATCAGCAACACGCGGATGTACCTAGACGCGCTGACGGTCACCCACGTAGACGACATGCTGCAGTTGCTGATCCTCGACCAGGACGACTCACTTGCGGGTCTGCCGGCGGCGATTACGCGCGGTCGCCCGAATATGCAGTGTGACTTGCTGGGCCGCGCCGATATCATGTCCCGTTTCGGCATCGCAGCCACGGAACTCGACGCATCGGCCGACGCACTGCATCTCCATCTGCTGGGAGAAAAGAAGCCTGCCATCAATTTTGCACCGACCCAGGTCACGGGCGGTTTCCAGCGCTACCTTGGGCGGCGCTGGTTGTACGTCGCCTCGGCTGCAACGCTGGGGGGCGCATTGCTATGGAGCGGCGTCAATGCGTTCGAAGTGTTGCGGTTGCAGGACGACATGATACGCCTGCACCGGCTGACGCAGGAGTCCCAAGCCAAGTACCAGCAAGTGACTGCGGAGTTTCCGCAGGTGCCTATCGCCGCCGACAACCTGCGCCATACTATCGAATTGGCGCAGCAGGTCAGGGGCAGCGTGCGTACGCCGGAGTCGATGTTCCTGGTGGTCAGCCGCGCACTTGATGCTTCGCCTCAGATCGAACTCGCTCGAATCGCATGGCATTACGGCAGGGCTCCGGCCGGAATCGGTGCCGACCTTACCCAGCCGGGGGCAAGCGACCCACCTCCGCTGGATCCGGGGACGCTGGTGCAAACCGGGGTGCTGCGTGGCGAGGTCACGCCTTTCGATGGCGACTACAAGGCAGCCATGCGGCTCATAAGCGCCTTTGCCACCCGCCTTGCGGCCGACGACAAGGTGGCCGAAGTCCGGACCTTGCGGTTGCCGCTTAACGTGAGCTCGGATACCGGCTTGAGCGGCAGCACCAGTGCGTCAAGCGAAAGAGGGAGCGCCCAGTTCGAAATTGCCGTCGTGTTCAAGGCCGGGGTGTAAGAACTAATGAAACTTGCCGCCAAAGATCTCACCGCGATGAAACTGCCGCTTCTGCTGCTTGCGGCGGCGATCGCCGTTTCGTTCTTACTGGTGAGATTCTCCGCCGACAAGCGCGACAAGGCTGAATTGCAGCATCGCATCCAGTCCGCCGCGCTGCAGGACGCCGACAGCCGCTACCAGCGTTCAGGCAAGGAGCGCGAAACCATCCTGCGCTACCTTCCCGCTTACCAGCAACTCGAGAATCAGGGTTTCGTCGGCACCGAACAGCGGATCAACTGGCTTGAAGGCCTGCGCATGGCCAACACACAGGCCGGATTGTTCGGCGTGACTTATCAAGTGGACGCCCGGAAGCCTCTGCCTCTGATCGGCCAAAGCAACCCGATGTCACAGCACTTGCACACTTCACACATGAAGTTGTCTTTCGGACTGGTTCATGAAGGCGATCTCATGCGCTTCTTCCAGGCGCTTGCAGCACAGCAGACCGGGATATTCATTGTTACCGGCTGCGCGCTCGACCGCGCAGGCCGCAGCGAATCACCGGCACCCAGGCAGGCGAACCTGAGCGCTCAATGCGACCTGTCCTGGCTGACGGTCGATCCCGGAAAGGGCAAGTCGTGACGCGGGGTCCGCGAATTCTTCTGGTCCTTGCCGCGATGCTGCCGTGGTGGGCGACGCATGCCGCAGAGCCTTTTGGAAGATTGTTTTTTACGCCGTCGCAGCGTGCTGCGCTCGATGCCGGCAAGCAGGTGAGCAAGCCTCGCACCGCGCACGCCGTCGCGCCTCGCGGACCGCGGGCGGTGACGCTGAACGGAGTAGTGACCCGCAGCGACGGCGGGACCGCGGTCTGGATCAACGGACGTGAGGCGGACAGCAAGGGCGTTCGCGGGGTAAGAGCTTCGGCCTCCGCGACCGACCCAACGTCGGCTCAACTTCGGGTTGGTGGTGCGCAGACGTCTGTGCGATTGCGCGTTGGCCAAAAGTTGAACCCTGTGAGCGGCAAGGTCCTGGAACCGTACGAATCGGCAGCTTCCAGTGCAGCAGCGGTAGTGCACTCGCCAAAGAATTTGGTGCGAGAGGATGTTCCGACGGCCGCGGGCGGCCCAGATAAGACCAGCGAGGCGGACGCCGACGATCCGACCAACGAATAAGCCCCTTTCAAGGCAGTCAAGCGCCGGTGGAATCACGCGGGACTCAACGCAATTCATTTGTGCACGCTGCCGCCCGGAAACAGCGCGGCGTTGCCCTGCTTGTCGTCCTTGTAGCGCTGGGTCTGCTGGTCGGGATGCTGGCAATCGGGTTCGCGGGCGATCTGGCGCGGCAGAACAGGAAGCAGGAGCAGACCACGGACGCGCTTGCACTGGCCAAGGAAGCACTGATTGGTTACGCCGTCGGCGTGGATCTTACCGTCGGTGCATCGCGCCCCGGCGACTTGCCTTGCCCCGACATGGACAACGACGGCGACGCCGATGCAGTCCCCCCTTGCAGCAGCGCAGCATTGGGGCGACTGCCTTGGAAAACGTTAGGCGTGCCGGATTTACGCGACGGCGACGGCGAAAGGTTGTGGTACGCGGTTTCCAGCAACTTCAAGAACAACCCGCGTACCAGCTGTACCGCACCGGGTCAACCCGGTTGCCTGAACAGCGATACCAGGGGAACCATCACCGTTCGGGGCAGCGCCGGCGTCATCGTCAATGACGGCACCAATCCCGACCCGTTCACGCCCAGCGGTGTAATCGCGGTGATCATCGCACCGGGTTCAGTGATTAAACGCCAGGGAAGCGCAACGACGCAGGACCGTAGCGCTGCCGGTATCAATAACCCGATCAATTACCTCGACGTCGGCAATGGCGAGGACAACGCGGCGTTCATTGACGCGAACGCCGACGGCTTTATCAATGGTCCCATCTACGACGTCAATCGCGACGTGATTGTCAACGACCGCGTGCTCGCGATCGCATACTCCGACCTGATGCCGATATTGGAACGCCGGGTGACGAAAGAAGTGTTCAATTGCCTGACAAGCTATGCTGCGGACCCCCAAAATAACGGCCGTCACCCTTGGGCAGCGGATATCAATAATTCCGCAGCCGGGGATTACAACGATGTTCAGGGTGCGCGTTTTGGCCGTATTCCGGGTACTTTTAGTTGGACGATCCTTGGGTTGGAGCTTCCCGGTGTCGCGGGGCCTGTTTGCACATTAACCCCATCACTTTGTATGAAGGCAAGTTGGTCCCCCAGCTGCACGCTGACCGCCGGCTCTTGGTGGACTAACTGGAAGGAAACGATTCTTTACGGCGTAGCCAGCGCGTATCAGCCAACCTTCGACATACTTGGCGTCTCGTTGCTGCCGCCGCCGTCGTGCGGTAGTTGCCTCACCGTGAATCCACCTTCGGCCGCAGCGAACAAGAAATTCGTCGTGATGGTCGCAGGCAAGCAGCTCTCCCCCGTTGCCGGCGGGCAGCCGCGCGCTTCAATCGCGAACAAAAGCACACCCGCCAATTACCTTGAGGGCGAGAACGACTGGACCACGGGTCTCGCTGACACGTTCAGCCAGCAATCCGCCACGGCCACATTCAATGATCATTTGATCTTCCAGTGAGCCCGACACTAATGCCAAGAAACCGCGTTCACAGATATCTTTATCGGCCGGCGACTGCAGGCTTCTCATTGATCGAACTGGCGATAGCCATCTTCATCATTACGCTTTTGCTTGGCGGCATCCTGGTACCGCTTGCCACTCAAGTGGAGCAGCGAAAAACCGGCGAAACCCAAAAGACCCTGGACGACATCAGGCAGGCGCTATTGGGTTTTGCGCTCGCATATAGTCATTTGCCTTGCCCGGACATGACCACCGCCGGTCCCGGCGCTAACGACGGTCAGGAGGACGTGAACGCCGGCGTTTGCGTTACGGATGAGGGCAATCTGCCTTGGGCTACGCTTGGAGTAACGGGCTACGACAGCTGGGGAAATCGACACCGCTATCGCGTGCACCCTTCGTTTTCGCAACGAGCACCGGCTGCGCTGCTTTTCACGCTCAGCATAACCAGCAACCTGCGAGTCTGCGCCGACCAGGGATGTGGAGGCTCGCTGACGACCGTCACTGACGGACCGCCGGCAGTGGTGCTCTCCCACGGCAAAAACGGTTACGGTGCGATCAATTCGATTACCAATACCGTAAACCCGGCGCCGACCAGTCTCGACGAGCTTGCGAATTCCAATGGTACCGCCGACACGATCTATGTCAGCCATGCACAAAGCGACATCGGGTCCACCACCGGCGAATTCGACGACAACGTCATCTGGTTATCGCGGGAAATACTGCTCAACCGCATGGTGGCCGCGGGACGCCTGCCCTGATCAGTTCAGCGAGTAGATGCAGGCATGGAGGGGTTGCTACGCTGGAGCGGTGACAGCGAAAAGCAGACCTGCCCGACCCTGTTGGTGGAGAGCGCTATCTGGTAACCCTGCTCCCGCGCAAAGCGCGCGACCTGATAGAGGCCGACGCCGAGTCCGCTGTCGGATTGAACCGGGGCGTTGAACAGTTGTTGCACCAGCGGGTCCGGAGCCGGCTGGCCGTCATCGCACACGGAAAGATGAAAGCCATCGTCCCACTGCAGCTTGGCGGCGATGTGCAGCTTGTTCTCCACCTTGCGCTTTTCAAGCGCGTTCTGCAGGAGATTTTCAGCCGCCGTCTCGAACAGGTCTGCCGGCAGCGCCGCACCCGAGGGAAACCCGCCGCCTTCGAACTCAACGCGTTCATGGGCGTGACGCTGCTTCAGCGCCTCCCACCACTGCAGCGCGGGGGTAGCATCGTTTCCGATCGGCGGCTTGGTGTTCAGCTTGTCGAGCGTAATCTGCAGGCGCTGGGTGATTTGCGGCAGTTGCCGCTGCATCAGCAGGCGCAGCGCGTCGGCATCGCCTTCATTGCTGGTCTCGGCGGCGGCGCACAGGGAACGCAGGGTTTGCAGCAGGTTCTTCACGTCGTGGGTGAGGCGCGAGCCGGTCTCGTAGATCGCCTGGACGTAGGCATTGCGCCGCTGTTCCTGTTCGCGAATCTTGGCGTCGTAGTCGTCGCCAAGCAGGCGCGCCAGCAGGCGCATGTGCAGCATCAGTGCGGGGCTGGGCGACCAGCGCGTGTAGAACGACAGCGTCAGCCCGCCGAACGTGAACTCGGTGGCGTACTTGGTCGCATCCCCCGCGCTGCCGGTCGCGCCCCGCGATTGCCAGCGGATCCCCGACAACCACGGCAGTTCCGACATCTCGTGCGCGGCCACGATCACGAATTTATCGGGGTCGCGTTCGCGGTCGGCGAGTTCCGCAAGGCTGTGCATCCAGCGCTCCAAGGGCATGCCGATGCTGAGGAAGTGGCGCGTCAGCAACTGGCCGATTCCGGCAAAGCCCGCGCGCGGATCCCACAACAGCGACAACGCCACCAGCAAGCCGGCGATCACGATCAGCGCCTGCGCCAGCGCGATCACGTAGTTTCTTTGACTGACTTCCTTGATGACGAAAGCGCCAAGGACCAGCACCACGACCATCAGGAACAGCGACAGGCTGTAGAACAGATCGACCGAATAGGGAGAGACGGCCTGCTGCTTCCCGGTGCGCACGAAAAATATTGCTGCGGCCGGGATAACCAGCCCATAGCGCACCACCGCCAGAAGTCCTTGGGGAAACTCCTGATCCGGGAACAGGTGCGGCACCACCCAGGTGAGCAGGATCGAGAGCAGGTAAATCGCCGCCAGCAGCGAGACGATGCGCTGGCCGAGATTCTTGATTCCCGGCACGTTGCCGCCGATCAGCGACAACAACACCGAGATCCACAGCGCCATCAGCCACCAGCTGCTGGCAACGATCAGCAGAACCGCCGCGCCGATGATCAGAACGGTCTGTGCGGGGATAAGTTTCTGCTCGCCGCGCCAGAGCGGCTGCCAAAGCAGGAAGAAGCCGAAGTGGGAGAGCATCAGCGCCTGGGCCAGCGGATCGGCGAGATCGAGAATGAGGGCGCCATGCAGGGCGAGCAAGGCCAGCGACAGCCAATGTTGTTGCCGCAGCGCCGCGATCGTGCTCGCGACCACGCTACCGGAGTTGATTTCCATCGCCATTTCGTGACAACCTCAGCGCCGCCCGCGTTAATCATTATGGAACCATGAACCACGCCACCGCAGCCACTTTCGTGCTGTCCCGGCGCAACGCCCGGCGCATCGGCGCGATTGCCCGCTATACCGTGCTCGAAGCCTGGCGCAACCGCCTGTTCGTGCTGGTCGTGGTCGCGGTGGCGCTGCTGACGCTGCTCAGCCTGTTCGCCCGCGAACTCGCGGTCACCGAAAGCGGGCGGCTGCAGACCGCGATCCTGGCATCGACTTTGCGGGTTGCCAGCGTGTTCCTGATCGCCCTCTACATTCTCAACGGCCTTACCCGCGAACTCAACGACAAGGTCATTGAACTGATGCTGTCGCTGGATCTTCCGCGCCCGGGTTACCTGATGGGCAAGTTTCTCGGCTTTGCAATCGTGGCTCTGGCCGTCGTGGCGATCGTTACCGTGCCAGTCGTGGTACTCGCTCCCACCCATGCGGCGTTGGCGTGGGGGTGCTCGCTGGCCCTGGAACTGCTGATCATTGCCGCACTCAGCGTGTTCTGCATTACCACGTTCACGCAACTGCTGCCAGCCGCCGCCTTCGTCACGGCATTTTACCTGCTCGCCCGTTCCATTAGCGCCATTCAAATGATGAGCGGCTCGAGCCTGCTCGGGGACGACGGATTCGGACAGAAGGCGAGCGCCGTGCTCGCAGATGCCCTTGCGATCGCGCTGCCGCGCATGGATGCATTTACACAGACTGCGTGGCTGGTGAACGACGCCGGCGGTCAACCCGCACTGCTCAACATCGTGCTGCAGACCGTGGTATACGTGGGTCTGCTGCTTGCTGCAGCGATGTTCGATTTTTACAGAAAGAACTTCTAGAAATGGACGGCGGATTCAAGTCTGAAGTGCAACGGCGTTACGACGAAAGTGTAGCTGCTTCATGAAGACCTCGTGAGGTGTCTTGAAGCCGAGGCATTTTCTGGGTCGATGATTGAGTCGATGCATGGCGAAGGCGATGTCTTGGGAGGTGATGGAATCGAAGCGCATTTTCTTT
>CAYNFN010000435.1:0-9368 GCA_964396485.1 uncultured Alcaligenaceae bacterium | reverse complement strand
GCTTCCAGTTCGACGACTACAACGTCATCGTCCACAATCCGGCGGTCCATTCGGCTGCGGCCTGGTTCGAATCCATGCCGGGAATCCGGCCGCTGCTGAAACTTTCGTACACATTGAACTGGATCGCCGGCCCCGCGCCGTTCGGATTCCATCTCTTCAACGTTACCGTGCACGCCGCCAACTCGGCGCTGGTGTATTTTCTTTTTTGCGCTCTCGGCGACCGGCTGCCTGCGTCGGGCGCGCGCTGGGCGCCGTTTCTCGGCGCGCTCCTGTCCGCGTTGCATCCGCTGCACACCGAGGCCGTGACCTATGTTTCCGGCCGCTCGGTGTCGCTGATGGCTTTGTTCTACCTGGGCAGCGTTCTTGCCTATCTACGCGCTGACGCTTCCCCGGCATCCGGCAAGCTACGCGCAATATCGGCGGGGCTGTTTGTCGCCGCGCTGCTTACCAGGGAAACGGCGGTGACGCTGCCGCTGGCGCTGCTGCTCTGCGATGCGGCCGATCCACACAGGCGCCCGTTCCGGGACATGCTGCGGCGCCAGTCCGCGCACTGGCTGGTCCTGATCGGCGCAACGCTGGTCATGGTTGCGAGCCCCACCTACCTGCACCTGCTCGAGGTCAGCCTTTCGACGCGGACCGTTGCCGAGAATCTGCTCTCGCAGATCAATGCGATCTGGTACCTCGGCGGGCAGTTGCTGATGCCGTGGAGATTGAATGTCGATCCGGATCTGGCGCTGGCTGCGTCATGGACGTCGTCGCTGGCATTGCGGGCGGCGTTGCTTGCGGGCGCGGTCGCGGCGGGATTCGCGAATCTGCGCCGCAGGCCGTGGCTTGCCTTTGCGCTTCTGTGGTTCTTCATCCATCTCCTGCCCACCAACTCGGTGCTGCCGCGGCTCGATCTCGCCAACGACCGCCAGCTTTACCTTGCTTCGGCCGGTTTCTTTCTTGCGGCCGCTATCGCGTTGCAGAGGCTGCTTGACCACGCGCCGCGCCGCTGGGTGGTCAACGCGCTGGTCGGCATCATGTTGCTCGGGCTCGGCTACGCGACCGCGCAGCGCAATGAAACGTATCGTTCGGAAGTCTCATTCTGGGAGGATGCGGCAACGAAGTCGCCGCGCAAGGCGCGCGTGTTCAACAATCTCGGCTTCGTCTATCAGCAGGCAGGGCGGCTGGACGAGGCCGAGCGGGCCTACCTGCGCGCGCTGGAACTCGACCCGAAGCATCCGCGCGCGTACTGGAACCTTGAAAACCTTCGCTCTCTCGGGAAGAATTGACTAACCGAAGAGGCGAGGAGGCGCAGAAGAAGCGCCAAGAAAAGCAACAAGCAATCGTGTCACAAGCAAAAGTGGTGCAGGAAGCAGGGGTGCGAAGAAATGAGTTCTGAGCTCACCTCACGGTTCGTTTCCCAGGATTGGGATGGCAACGATTTCGCGCTTGCTACTTATTTCCCGTCAACTATGCCGGGCCCACGGCCGTTGAAGCGACGTCGGCGATTATCCGACTTACTTATGGAGGTATCGATGATAAAGCTGTCCACCATCACGTATCTTGTCGTCCTGTCCGTGCTGCTCAACGTGTCCGCCGCGCAGGCCGAAGACAAGGACAAGCCCCGCGCGTGTCGTGCGGATGTCGAGAAGCTGTGCAAAGGTATTCAGCCCGGGGGCGGCCGCATCGCAATGTGCCTGAAACAGCACGAATCGGAACTCTCGCCGGGTTGCCGTGAAGCCATCGCCGAGGCGAAAGGGCAAATCAAGGAATTCGCAGAAGCGTGCAAGCCGGATGCGGAGAAGTTGTGTAAAGGCGTGCAGCCGGGCCAGGGACGCATTGCGCGCTGCCTGGCCGAGCACAAGGACCAACTCTCCGCCGGTTGTCGCGAGAAGATCGTGCGGGCGGAGAGCCGACATCCCTGCATGAAGGATGTAAATACCTTGTGCAAGGGTGTGCAGCCGGGCGAGGGACGCATCGCCCAATGCCTGAAGCAGCACGAGGGCGAGCTGTCCGCGGAATGCAAGGCGCATCACGCGCAGGAACGCGGTACTGATTAACCGCAGAGGCGCAAAGGCGCAGAGGAAACGCAAAGGAAAGAAAAACAACTTGAGATGGAAAAGCAAGAAAGAAATGGGATAGGCGTGACAATCGCGATTCATCGATTGGGCGGCCATGGTTCCGAATTCCTCCCAGCTTTTTTACCGGCATCGTTATGTTTTCTCTGCGTTTCCTCTGCGCCTTTGCGCCTCTGCGGTGAAGATTAAAAATGGATAGTCGCGCCACTGCGATATATCGACTGGGGGGGCAAATCGGAATCCCCCGCTTTTTGCCACGCTTCGTTTGGTTTTTTCTGCGTTTCCTCTGCGCCTTTGCGCCTCTGCGGTGAGGGTTTAATCGGTGAACGTCAGTTCTTGCCTTCGCTGGACGCCCAGTTCTTCATCAACATGTTGGACGGGAAATTCTGGTCCACCAGCTTCCTTGCGGTTTCCGCGCCCGCTACCGGTAATCCTTTCGGGTCGAGCACACCGATCTGTACCAGCACCGAGGCCTGGTCCCAGTAGATGTGCTCGTGGTAGAGCTTGTCGCCGCGGAAATTGACGATCGCCACCAGCGGGATCTCCACGTACTTGCCGGTGGGCGGAATGCCGGGCAGCATCCAGTCGATCTCGATGTCGTGGGTGAAACAGAACAGCATCTCGTCCACCAGCCGGTCGGCGCCGATGGTGCGCGAGATCGGGACCAGCTTGGTGTCCTTGGGTGTCTTCGCAATGAAGTGGTACTTGTAGAAGCGCTTCAGATGCTCGTGGCCGACGCCGCCGGTGAGGGTCGGGATGTGATTGACGTAGGGCTCGGCCACCATGGTCTTCATGGTCGCGTCCACGTCGCGGGTGCCGAACTCGTGCATGGTGTGCGCTTCCCAAAGCGCCGAGAGGTCGTAGTGCGGGCCCATCACCTTGCGGAACAGCGCGATCGAGCGCGAGTGCGCCATCATCGAGGAGGGGCGGTCGTAATGCATACCGCCGCTGCGGGCGAACGCGTGTTCCACTCCAGGATAAACGTAGATCTCGATCTCCGGACGGCCCTTGAACGAGGCCTTGATCTTCTCGACGGTTTCAGGCGGCGCGTACTTGTCGTTGGCGGCGAAGTGCAAAACCATCGGCACCTTGATCCTGGCGGCCTCTTTCAGGTACTGGTCAATGCCCACGCCGTAATAGCCGACCGCGCAGTCCACGCCGGAGCGTGCCGCCGCGAGGTACGCAAGGCGTCCGCCGAGACAGAAGCCGAGCGCGCCGACCTTGCCCGCGACTTCCGGCCAGGTGCGCAGCACGCGCACCGCCGCCGTGATGTCTTCCATGCCCTTGTCGGTGTCGAAACGCTGGATATAGTCGAAGGCCTTCGTGAAATCGGCCTCGCTGTAGCCCAGCTCGACGTTCTTGTCGAGACGCCAGAACAGGTCGGGCGCCAGCACCACGTAGCCTTCCTCGGCGTAGTGGTCGGCGACCTCGCGGATGTAGGCGTTGATGCCGAAAATTTCCTGGCACAGCACGATGCCGGGCCCCTTGCCCGCCGCGGGCACGGCGAGGTAACCCCTGAAATTGCCGCCGTCCGCGGCCTTGATCTCGATCCACTGACCGGGCATTTCCTTCTCCCGTATTTGCCGTGCATTGCGACAGGCGATCACTGTTACAGAGCAGTGCATGTGCTGTCAAATGCGTTGCCGCTGGGCGCGCCGCGGCGCGGGCATGCGATAATTCCGTCCACACGATTCCAAGGGGAGGAGAGAATGAAAATCGCAGGCAGCGTAGCGCTGGTAACCGGGTCCAACCGCGGGATCGGCCGCGCCTTCGTCGATGCGCTGATTCAGCGCGGGGCCGCAAAGGTTTACGCCACGGCGCGCGACCCGTCGAAACTGGCGGACTTGAGCGCGAAGTACGGCGACAGGGTTCATGTGCTGACGCTCGACATCACCAAGCCGGCGCAAGTGTCCGCTGCCGCTACGATGGCCGGCGACGTCACGCTGCTGGTCAACAACGCCGGCATCAACCGCCATAAGGCGCTGATCGCTGCGGCGGCGCTCGACCACGCGCGCGAGGAAATTGACACCAACTATTTTGGTACGCTCTCGATGTGCCGCGCCTTCGCGTCGGTGCTCAAGCGCAACCGCGGCGGGGCGATCGTTAACATGTTGTCGATCCTGTCGAGCGTGTCGATGCCGGCGATCGGGTCGTTATGCGCGTCGAAGGCCGCGGCGCTCAGCATGACGCAGGGAGTACGCGCCGAGCTGGCAAAGCAGCAAACGCTGGTGGTCGGCGTGATGCCGGGCGCAGTCGATACCGACATGGCGCGCGACTACAAGGGACCGAAGGATCCGCCGATCGACGTCGCCAATGCGGCGCTCGACGCGGTGGAAGCCGGCACCGAGGATGTTTATCCAGGCGGCATGGCGCAGGGCGTCGCCGCAGGCCTGAAGGCCGATCCCAAAGCGGTGGAGAAGGAGTTTTCGGCGTATCTGCCGGGTTGATCCTGCAGCGCGGAGACGCGGTGGAGACGCTTGGCTGGTTCAGGACCCCGCTGTTGTTCGTCGCGACGGCGGTCGCCGAAATCGTCGGCTGCTACTTACCTTACCTTTGGCTGCGCAAGGACGGTTCCGCGTGGCTCCTTGTTCCCGGTGTCCTGAGCCTGGCATTGTTCGCTTGGCTGCTGTCGCTGCACCCGGCCGCCGCGGGCCGCGTGTATGCGGCTTACGGCGGCGTTTACGTGGCGGTCGCGATACTGTGGCTGTGGCTGGTGGAAGGCCATCCACCGGATCGCTGGGATCTGATCGGCAGCGCCGTCGCGGTCGGCGGCATGGCGATAATCATGTTCGGCCCTCGCGCCTAGAAATTCCCTCCACCTCAACGCAAAGATTCTTTTCAATACCTTCTTTTCAATACCCGCTCGACGGGTGCCCTTGAGGGGTGCGCAAAGAACGCAAAGGAACGCAAAGAAGGCAAGCACAAATCTCAACGCAGCAGCCCCAGCTCCAAGTGGTCCCTTGAGTGTTTCACCTTAAGGCGCGGAGAAGAGCAAAGAGTGCGCAGAGAAATAATGGGAACTCATACACTGAACTTTAGGCGCACTTCGTTCTCAGCCTAACGGCGCGGCAATTCATCCGACGCCAACCTCGTTCAGCGCCGCTTCTGCCTGCTCCAGCCAGGACTGCATGTCCATCTCGCGGTACATCGCGGTGGCGGTCGTGAGGTGCTCTCGGGCATCCTCGCGCTTGCCGGTTCTGGCCACCCTCTCCCCGCTGCGGGAGAGGGGCTGGGGGTGAGGGCTGGCGTGCAGTTTGCCGAGGCCGAAGTGGCAGTGGGCGACAAGCGGGTGCATGCCCAGCTCGGTGGCGAGCGCGAGCGCCTGGCCGTACGCGCCCGCGGCTTGCTCCGCGCCGCTCTGATCGATCTCGGCAGGCGCGCGGGCGCGAATGTCGCCGAGCAGTTTCAGACCCCAGGCTTCCCAGCCCCTCTGCTGCTGGGCGCGCGCCAGCGCCACCGCTTCGTCAGCCTGCTCCCGCGCCTCGGCCACCCGTCCGACGACGAGGTAGGCTTCGGACAGAGACGTGATGGACCACGACCGGAAGCTCAGAATCCGCATGGCCGTGATCGCTTCGACCGCCTCCTCCAGCAGCGGAACCGCCTCAGTCGCGCGCCCCGACCAGAGATAAGCGGAGCCCAGGAGTGCCGCGACGGCCGGCAGCGCGAGGCGAATCTCGGTTGCGCGGCAGAATGTGAGGCCCGGTTCCAGCACCCGGGCTGCTTGCGCGAAGTCCCCGTTGCGCAGATGGGCGTACCCGAGGCCGAAGCGGGCCCAGGCCTCGCTCCAAGGCTGGCCGGCGGTCTGCGCGATCCGGAGACCCGCTTCCCCTGCGGCGATGGCCTCGGCGAACTCTCCCATCTCGGCCAGGCCCGCCGCGAGGTAAAAGCGGGCGAGCACGGCCGGCAGCCCTGCCAGCCCGAAGCGCTCGCCGAGCGGCGCGCCCTCGAGCAGGGCGATAGCCGCGCGTACGGGCTCGGCCGCCCGGCGCGGGTCGCCCGACCACCAGAGCGCCAGGCCGAGATGGTAGTTCGCGAAGACGCGCAGCCCGAGGTCGCCGACCGCATCAGCGATGGCGCAGGCGCGCTCCCCCGCGTCGATCGCCCGAGCGTGCTCGCCGAGAAAGCTGTAGTTAAGCACCTGGAACCCAAGCGCCGACCCGAGCCGCCGCTGGTCACCGAGCCCCTCCGCCAGCGCGTGTCCCTCATTCAGGACCTTGCCCACCCGCGCGAACTCGCCGAGCGGCAAGAGGGCGTTGCGCTGCTCGAAGCACAGGTCGATGCGCTGCTCGGTCCGCTCCCGGCTCTCGGGCAACTCCCGCAGTGCGGCCTGCGCCTGCTCGAAGTGGGCGAGCGCCTCCCGGAGGGCCGAGCGGTCGAGCGCCCGGGTCCCCGCCTGCCGGCTATAGCGGACTGCTTTGTCCCACAGATGCCCGCGCAGCGCGTGGTGCGCGAGCTGCTCTGCGTATTCGTTCAGCCGGTCTGCGTAAAGCGCCTCGATTGCCGCTGCGATCCGGCCATGCAATTCGCGCCTGCGCTCTTGGAGCAGGCCGGCGTACGCAACGTCGTGCGTGAGTGCATGCTTGAAGGTGTACTCCAGGTCCGGGAACAGCCGCGCCTCGTACAAGTATTCGGCCTCCTGTAAGCGCGCGAGCGCCGGTCTCAGCTCTGTTTCGGGAAGATCGGCAATGGCCTCCAGCAAGGCAATCGGCACGTCCTTGCCGACCACCGCGGCAGTCTGCAGCAGCCGCTTGTCTTCCGGCCGTAACCGGTCGATGCGCGCGGCGAGCACCGCTTGCACGGTCGCGGGTACCTGGATGTCCTGCAGCGATTTGACGAGGCGGTAGGCGCCCCGGTCTCCGTCGAGGGCTTGAGTTTCGACCAACGTGCGGACACTCTCTTCAAGGTAGAAGGGGTTGCCTTCGGTACGTTCGATCAGCACATTCTTTAGGGGTTCGACGCCAGGGTCTGGACCCAGCAGACTTTGAAGCAGTTCCTGTGCACTCTCGTGAGTAAGAGCGTCGAGCCGAAGCTGGATGTAATAGGTACGGCTGCCCCAGGGGTGGTGATACTCGGGCCGATAGTTGAAAAGGAGCAGCAGCCTTGCGGCGGGCACACTATCCATCAACCCGTTGAGAAATTCCTGGGTCTCGGAATCGATCCAATGCAAGTCTTCGAACATCAGGATCAGCGGCTGGGCTTGCGCCTCGCGCAACCACAGACGCTTGAGCGCATCCAGGGTTTGGCGCCGTCGCTGCGGCGGGTCGAGCCGCTGCCACTGATCGTCCGCCACCGGCTGATCCAACAGCGCGAGCAACGGTGAGAGCAGCGGCTCGAGCGAGCGGTCCAGGGCCAGGAGCTTGCCGGTGAGCTTCTCGCGAATGGCGCGAGCGTCGTCATTGTCGGCAATCTTGAAGTAACCTTTGAGCAGATCGATGACGGGTAAGTAAGGCGTGGCCTTGCCGTAAGACACCGAGCTGGCTTCGACGATCAGCCAGCCCAGGGTGCGATGCGAGTGGGTGAATTCCCACAACAGCCGCGACTTGCCCACTCCTGGCTCACCCACAATAGCGATAACCTGGCCTTTACTCTGGGCCGCGCGGCCAAGTGCCTCACCCAAGACCTCCAGTTCGCGTTGGCGGCCGACGAAACGGGTGAGTCCGCGCGCCGCCGCGGCTTGCAGTCGCGACCGGGAGGCAGACGCGCCCGTCAGCTCAAAGATACCAACGGGCTCGGGTAGGCCTTTGATCGGGACACGTCCGAGCGAAGTGACCTGAACAAAGCCCTCAGCAAGCCGCATGGTGTCGGCGGTCAATCGGCTGGTGCCGGGGGTAGCCAGCTGCTCCATGCGCGAGGCCAGATGAGTGGTCTGGCCGATTGCGGAATAGTCCATGTGCAAATCGTTGCCGATGGAGCGCACCACGACCTCACCGGAGTTGAGGCCGACACGGATCTGGATCTCGATGCCCTGCGATTGGCGTAGCTCTTCGCTGTAGCGACGGATCGCCGATTGCATTGCCAGCGCCGCATAGCAGGCGCGCACCGCGTGGTCCTCGTGGGCAAGCGGGGCACCGAACAGCGCCATGATGCCGTCGCCCATCACCTGGTTCACCGTGCCCTCGTAGTGATGCACCGCTTCCATCATGCGTTCGAGAACGGGATCGAGAATTTTCCTGGCCTCCTCGGGATCGCGATCGGCGAGCAGCTCCATCGAGCCCTTGAGGTCGGCGAACAGCACCGTGACCTGCTTGCGCTCGCCTTCGAGCGCGCTCTTCGAGGTGAGGATCTTCTCGGCAAGGTGCTTGGGGGTGTAGGAATCCGGGGAACGCGGCGGCGCGATCGTGCCGGCGCCGCGCAGAGCTTCGATCGCCTTGAGAATTTTCTTCCGATGCCCCAGCGATTCGACGCCGAGGTCCCGCAGATCCTGATCCGTCAGGCTCTGTAGAAGGTCAGGCCCAATATCGTTGCGCTTAAAAACTTCGGCATACTGAGAAAGGCCGAGCTCTGAGAGCCACGCTTCGATGGTGTCCACGAAATCTCCAGCCTTTCAAGTTCGTCCGGGCCTCATCTGAAGTCTATGCTTTGGAGCCGATCTTAACCACTCGCAGCGTTCGCGCGTTTCTGCGATTAGCGACATTCGTCGCTCAGGCGCTACGTAGTTCGTGGCCGGCCCAGAGCGCGGCAGTCAGCAGCAGCACCGCGCCCCCTTGGTGAGCGGCCGCAAGCGGCACTGGCACCATCAACAGCAATGTGGCGATACCAAGCGTCACCTGGACGACCAGCATGACGAAAAGCAGGTGGGTGGCAAGGCGCGCGCGGGGCGGCATCCGGACCCGCCATGCCGTCAGCCAGAACGCCGGCACCAGCAGCATCAGCAGCCAGGCAATCATGCGATGGTTGAACTGGACGGTCGCCATGTTGTTGAAGAGATTCAGCCACCACGGCTCGAGCATGAAGATTTCCGGTGGCACGAAGTGCCCGTTCATTAGCGGGAAGGTGTTGTAGGCAAGACCGGCGCGGATTCCGGCAACGAATCCGCCGGAAAGCGCCATCAGGAAAATCAGCGCCGCGAGCGCCAGCGCGTAGCCGCCGAGCCGCAGGCGCGGCTCGCTGGGGGCCGCATGGCCCGGCTTCAGCAGGCCGAGCGCGGTCCACAGCATCGCGGCGTAGATCGCCAGCGCGAGGCCAAGGTGCGCGGTCAGCCGGTACTGGCTCACGCGCGGGTTGTCCACCAGGCCGCTCTTCACCATGTACCAGCCAAGCGCCCCCTGCAGCCCGCCGAGGACGAAGATGCCGGCGAGCTTCAAG
>CAYNFN010000434.1:0-1896 GCA_964396485.1 uncultured Alcaligenaceae bacterium | reverse complement strand
TGACCACCACGATGCCGCCGACCATGTCCGAGTGTCCGTTGATGTACTTGGTCACCGAATGAACCACGAGGTCGATGCCGAGATCGAGCGGCCGCTGCACGAAAGGCGAAGCGAAGGTGCTGTCCACGACGGTGAGAACGCCGCGTTCCTTGCCGATCTTCGCGACGTGCTCAAGGTCGGTGACCTTGAGCAGCGGATTGGAAGGCGTCTCGACCCAGATCATTTTCGTGTCCGGCTGCAACGCCTTTTCCAGAGAGCCGGCCACGTTGGGGTCGGAATAACTCACCTTGAGTCCCATCGAGCGCTTGCGCACGCGCTCGAACAGGCGCCAGCTGCCGCCGTACATATCATCGACCGCAACCATGTGGCTGCCTGCATCCAGCAATTCCAGCACCGTGGCGCTGGCGGCAAGTCCTGAAGCGAACGCAAAGGCCTGAATGCCGCCCTCCAGGTCCGCGATGCAGCGCTCGAAGGCGTGGCGCGTGGGATTCTGGGTGCGCGCGTACTCGTAGCCGGTGTGCACACCCGGGGAACTCTGTTTGAAAGTCGACGTGGCAAAGATCGGCGTCATCACCGCGCCGGTGGTCGGCTCGGGCGACTGGCCGGCGTGGATGGCGCGGGTGGCGAAGCCCTGCTTGTCCTGATTGTTCTTCATTCTCGAATCTTACTTACCTTTTGAGACGGGTGCGGAATGTTGCTGCAATGGGCTTGTTACGTGTCAATTCAAACGCTAACCACGGAGGACACGGTGGACACAGAGGAAAAACATGAACAGTATGACTGCACTGGCATCATTTGCGTCATTCCAGACAAACCCTCTCGTACTCATGTTCTTTTTTCCAGGATTCCGTTTTGATTCCCTCCGTGTCCTCCGTGTCCTCCGTGGTAAATGCTTGGCTTGAGAGTCAGGTAGCGCGATTGCGCAGATGGTTCAAAACGTCCATGCGGGTGATCAGGCCGTAGAACTTGCCGTTGTCAACGACGATGGCGACGTGGCCCTTGTTGAACGCCTCCGTTAATTGCGTCAGCGGCGTCTTCAGGCCGACGGTCTCGATGCGCTGGGTCATCGCCGAGCGCACCGGGTCGCGAAAGCGTCCTGAATTTTCCTGCGTTGCGGTGAGCAGATCCCACTCATCGACGATGCCCACCACTTTGCCCTCGTCGAGCACCGGCAGTTGCGAGATGTCGTAGAGCTTCATGCGTGCATATGCGGTCATCAGCTTGTCGTCGGGGCCGACGGTCACGGTGGCATGTTCGTCGTGGCGGCGCGTGATCAGGTCGCGCAGGTCTCCGTACTGCTCGCGCTTGAGGAAGCCCTGGTCCATCAGCCAGTAATCGTTGAACACCTTCGACAGATACTTGTTGCCGCTGTCGCAGACGAAAGTCACGACACGCCTGGGCTGGGTTTGTTCGCGGCAGTAACGCAGCGCGGCGGCGATCAGCGTGCCCGATGAAGAACCGGCGAGGATGCCTTCTTTCGTCAGCAGGTCGCGTGCGGTTGTGCAGGCCTCTTCATCGCTGATCGAGTAGGCCTTCGTGATGCGGGAGAAATCGGCGATCGGCGGGATGAAATCTTCGCCGATGCCCTCGACGATCCAGCTGCCCGCTGCGCCGACCTTGCCGGTGCGGACGTATTCGGCGAGCACCGAGCCCACCGGATCGGCCAGAACCATCTCTGTTGCGGGCGAGACCTTGGCGAAATAGCGCGAAAGGCCGGTCATGGTGCCGGCAGAGCCGACGCCGCACACCACGGCGTCCACTTTGTGATCCATCTGTTCCCAGATCTCGGGTCCGGTCGTAGTTTCGTGGGCGTAGGGGTTGGCGGGATTGCCGAACTGGTTCACGAAAAACGAATCGGGCGATTCCCGGGACAGGCGCTCGGCCATGTCCTGGTAG
>CAYNFN010000433.1:0-10712 GCA_964396485.1 uncultured Alcaligenaceae bacterium | reverse complement strand
CTTTCGAGGGACCGGGCGATTCGGGCCGATGCCTGCGTCGGCTCCTCCTTATGTAGGCCGGCTACACGGCGTCCTCGCCGTCTTGCCCTCGACCCGAATCGCCTCGGTCGCGCATGCGGGACTTATGCAGAGCTTCCCTAGGGCCCCGAGATCAGGGCCATCCAGTCGCGCGGCAACAGCCGCGCCACCAGCGCGTAGCCGCCTTTGCCGTCGGGGATGTAGATCGCGGCCTCGCCCTGGGTGCCCAGGTGAAACCCTTCCGCGTCCCACAGATTGAAGCCGTGGGAGACCAGCACGGTATTCGTGCCGGGCGCGGGCATTGCGGCAAGCATCTTCTTCAGGGCGGCGATCGCCTGTTCCCGGCGCGGCGCCGCCTCGGCCGAACGGCTGACGCCGGTGAGCATCGGCTCGAGCTTGTGGCGTCCGAATGCGAGGTCCGCGGTTTCCCGGCAACGGCAAAATTCGCTCGCCAGCACCTCGCCGACCGGGACTCTCAGCCTCCTCAACTGCGCGCCGATCAGCTTCGCCTCTTCGCGGCCGTCGTCGTTGAGATTTCGCTGGGTTTCGCAGCGCTTCAGGTCCACCCCTTGCTCGAGGTAGGCCGGTCCGGTATCGGCGTGGCGAAAATAGATCACGTAGCCGCCCCGCTTGAGTGCGGCGGTGAGCGATTCGCCGCTCAGTGCCTGTTCCTGTTCCGGCACGCCGGACGGCGCCGAACGAACCACCGTAGAGAACGCCGCCAGCAGTACCAGGGCCGGCAGGACGCCGGCGAATCGCCACGCAATGCGTGACCGGCCTGTCACCCTCACCCCTCGCTGGTCACGTGCGACAACTCGCGCCAGAATTCGAGCGCGGACTGGGTGCGCCACTCGACGTGGCGGCGCAGCGCCTTTGCGATCACGGGGCCGAACCGGGAATCGTGCTTGGCGGCCAGCGCCTGCGGGATGCCGCCGAGAATTTCCTCCTCGGTGAAGTAGGGAATTTCATTCAGCATCAACGCCAGCAACAACAACCCGGTCTGATAGATGTCCACGTGCCGCCCGACTGCGCCGAACTCTTCGGGATTGAAGGCTTCGGGCGGGCGCATCCAGTCGGCCAGCAGCGTCTTGAACACCCGGATATCGGACTCCAGCCGGGTTAGACCCAGATCGCCGACCTTGAACGACCACACCGGCTCCCCCAGCAGCCTGCGCTTGCGCCGCGTTTCGGTGACGAAAATGTTGCCCGGATGCAGGTCTTTGTGGACATATCCGGCGGCATGGATGTAGTCGAGCGCCTGGAGTATGTCGCTCGCGACATAGGGAATCCAGCGATCCGCGTCCAGGCTCCGGCGGGCGATCAGGTTGGTGAGCGGGAAGCTGCAACGTTCGATGATGAGATAGAAAGTGTCCTGATACTCGAACGCGTCGTAGACGAACGTGATGTTCGGATGGCGCATCACCAGCAGCTTGCGCAGCTCGTCCTGCCAGATATCGCGCACCTCAAAGTAGGATTTGTCGTGCGGCAGAAGGATCTTGGCGACCAGTGCATTTCCCCAATCGTCGTTGCACTCGTACACCATGCCGAATCCTCCCTTGCCAATCGGCTCGCCGATGAAGTAGCGGCGCTCCTCGTTGACGATCACCTCGCCCGCGACCGGCAGACGGAACTGCGGCGGTTGGCGGAACGCCAGGCTCTTGAAGGCGTCGAGGCCGGGCGATTTCATGGGGAGCGTACGGTCATGGTCACTTCAGTGTCGGTCGCGGAATGACCGGCGCCTGCCCGCGCCTGTAAACCATCACGGTGCGTTTGAAAGTGATGACGATCGCACCGTCCTGATTGAAGCCTGTCGTTTTCACGGTCACGATGCCGACGTTGGGACGCGACCTGGATTCGCGTTTCTCCAGCACCTCGGACTGCGAGTAGATGGTATCGCCTTCGAATACCGGATTGGGCAGGCGCACCTCATCCCAGCCCAGGTTGGCAAAGACATTCTGGGATACGTCAGTCACGCTCTGTCCGGTGACCAATGCGACGGTGAACGTGGAATCCACCAGCGGCTTCTTGAACTCCGTTTGTGCAGCGTAATGTGCGTCGAAATGAATCGGCGCCGTGTTCTGGGTGAGCAGCGTGAACCAGATGTTGTCGGTCTGCGTCACGGTGCGGCCGAGGGGATGACGATACACGTCGCCGACCTCGAAGTCCTCGTAGAACCTTCCCTTCCAGCCTGGTTTCTCAGCCATGTCTGACTCCCTTGAACCTTACCTCTCTTAACACGAAGGACACGAAGGAACGGCAAAATCAGACAAAGAAAGGCGAAAACACGGCCTGATTTACAGCGCACATTTTGGATCCAGTTTCTGACGTTTGTGGTCCTTGATCAACTCATTCCTCGTCATTGTCCTTGGTTCACCTTCGTATTCCTTTCTTGCTTTTCCTTCGTGTCCTTCGTGTTGAACGCGTTTTGCCTTTTTTTAGATCGCCTGATCCTGTTGTAACCGGGCGATGAAGCCGTCGTCGAAACCCAGTTCCTGCAGGATCGCACGCGTGTGCTGGCCGACAGCGGGAATCGGATCCATGCGCGGCTCCACCCCTTGCATGGTCACCGGAGGGACCAGCGCCTTGATGGTGCCCTTCGGCGAATCCACTTCGCGCCAGCGGCCGCGGGCCTGCAATTGTGGATGGCCCCAGAATTCCTGCATGGTGTTCAGTCGCGCATTGGCGATCTGCGCTTTGTCCAGACGCTCCACCACCCGCTCCGCGGTCAATTTCGATAATGCCGAGACAATGATATCGGTGAGCGCCTGCCGGTTGGCAACGCGATGGCTGTTGCTGTGGAAGCGCGGATCGACTGCAAGCTGCGGCTCGCCCAGTGCGATCGCGCAGAAATTCACCCATTCCCGTTCATTCTGGATGCCGAAGAACACGGTCTTGCCGTCGCCCGCCGGAAATGGCCCGTAAGGATGAATGGTCGCGTGTGCGCTGCCGGTGCGCGGCGGCGCGATGCCACCGTAGCCGGTGAAGTAGGCAGGGTAGCCCATCCATTCGCCCAGCGCCTCGAACATGGAGACGTCGAACGCTGTGCCCTGGCCGGTCTTTTCGCGCTGGAAAAGTCCGGTGAGGATACCGGAGTAACCGTACATTCCAGCGGCGATGTCGGCGATCGAGATGCCCGACTTCGCCGGCGTCTCGGGCGTGCCGGTCACAGAGACGACTCCCGACTCGCACTGGATCAGCAGATCGTAGGCTTTCTTCAGGCTGTAAGGGCCGTCGGGACCGTATCCGGAAATATTGCAGGCGACGATGCGCGGGTTCTTGTCCAGTAGATCGCCGGATGCAAGTCCCAAACGCGCCGCCGCGCCGGGCACCAGATTCTGCACGAACACATCGGCTTTCCTCACCAGCCGGTCGAGAATCGCCGCAGCGTCCGGATGCTTCACGTCCAGCGTGAGGCTTTCCTTGGAGCGGTTGAGCCAGACGAAATGCGAGGACTGGCCGAGCACCGTCTTGTCGTAGTCGCGCGCGAAATCGCCTACCTGCGGGCGTTCGATCTTGATCACCCGTGCGCCGAGATCGGCGAGCTGCCGCGTGGTGAACGGCGCAGCCACGGCTTGCTCAAGCGAAACGACTGTTATGCCTTTGAGTGGGAGCATGAACAAACCCTAACCGCAGAGGCGCAAAGGCGCAAAGGAAACGCAGAGAAAACCAAACGAAGCGTGGCAAAAAGCGAGGGATTCCTATTTGCCCCACCCAAGCGATATATCGCGGTGGCGCGACTATCCACCTTTTTGCTTTTTAACCTCAAGTTGTTTTGCTTTCCTTTGCGTTTCCTTTGCGCCTTTGCGTCTTTGCGGTGAAAACGCCTTCAAGGATTCTGCGCGAAGGCGACGCCGATCATGGAGTCGCGGGACACCAGAGTGGCGAGTTTCTCCTCCGACCAGCCCTCGGTGCCCGGCGGACGCTTGGGCAGTACCAGATAGCGCATGTCGGCGGTGGAATCGTGCACGCGTACCATGACATGGCCGGGAATGGCGGTACCGAACTCACGGAGCACGTCGCGCGGCTGATTGATCACCCGCGATCGGTAGTTGCGGCTCTTGTACCAGTCCGGCGGCAGCCCGAGCAGCCAGCGCGGATAGCAGGAGCACAGCGTGCATACGATGACGTTGTGCACCTGGTCGGTGTTCTCCACCACCACCAGCTTGTACGGCCCGCGTTCCATGCCGAGCGTCTCGCAGGCCGCGTTGCCGTCGCTGAGCAGAAGCTTCCGATATTCCAGGTCGGTCCAGGCTCTGGCCACCACCGTTGCGCCCAGCAGCGGCGTGCGGTTGTCCATGTCTTCCACCTGCCGGCGTACTTCCTCCGCGCTGAGGATGCCCTTCTCGATCAGCAGCTCGCGCACGGCGATTTCCATCGCCCGCCATTGAGTGATGCTGTCGTCCTGGTCCGGGCGCGGCGGATGCCGGTGTGGCTGTGCGTGATCGTGCAGATTACCGTGGTCGTGCGGGTGATCGTCATCGTGCGGCATGTCAGCCCCGCTCCAGCCAATGTTGGAAGATTTCGACATCGACGGTATCACCGGGACTGCCTTCGTACGCGGGCCAGACCTCGCGCTGGAGGAACCGCACGCGGTACAGCGGTTGCTTTGGCAGACCTGGGCGGGCGTAAGCCAGTTCCTCGGGATTGCCATACGCGCCGCACAGGCGCTCGATCAAGCCGCGTTTGCCGCGGATGTAGTAGGGGGTGCGCACATGGCCGATCGGATAGGCTGCCCGCACCGCGACGCGGTCTCCGGTTCGGAACTGCGGCGTTACGCTCTCAGCGGCCGCCATCGGCGCGCGCCTGCGCTTCGGCCATCTTGCGGCCGAGTTCGTCAATGTTGATGACGCCGCGCTGGATCAACGTGTGCGTGATCGAGTAGATCCAGCGCTCGTAATAGCTCATCTTGTCGTAAGCATCGAGCCCGAGTCCCTCGATGTTACGGCGGAGCTCGTCCACCGTCATAAGTCCCTTCTTGGTGAGCAATACCATCAATGCATCCACGCGCTTTTCCCAGAGCGCGTAATCATGCTCGGTCGGTTCGACGGTTCCCGCCGGCAGACCGCCCATGTCATGGATGCCGCGGTAGTTCATCATGACTGCATCAGAAGAACGGAGGGTGAGGCTTCGATTATAGGACGCTTCCGGCCGCTCGCGATATTGGGGCCCGGTGACCGCCGCCGAAAACTCAGTACGATCGCGGCAGACCGAGCACGTGTTCGGCAATGTAGGCCAGGATCAGGTTGGTGGAGATCGGCGCCACCTGGTACAGCCGCGTCTCGCGGAACTTGCGTTCGATGTCGTATTCGGCGGCGAAGCCGAAACCGCCGTGGGTCTGGAGACAGGCGTTGGCCGCCTCCCAGGACGCGTCCGCAGCGAGCATCTTGGCCATGTTCGCTTCCGCCCCGCAGGGCTTGCCCGCCTCAAACAACGCGGCCGCCTTGTAGCGCATGAGATCCGCAGCCTCGACGTTGACGTGGGCGCGCGCGAGCGGAAACTGAACGCCCTGGTTCTGGCCGATCGGCCGCCCGAACACCACGCGCTCGCTGGCGTAGCGGGAGGCGCGCTCGATGAACCAGTGTCCGTCGCCGATGCACTCGGCCGCGATCAGGATGCGCTCGGCGTTCATTCCGTCGAGGATGTAGCGGAATCCATTGCCCTCCTCGCCGATCAGGTTCTCGGCGGGCACTTCGAGATTGTCGAGGAACACTTCGTTGGTTTCGTGGTTCGGCATGTTGCGGATCGGCCGCACCGTGATTCCCTTGCCGCCCGAAGTGCGCAAGTCCACCAGGAATACCGACAGGCCGTCGGACTTGTTCTGCACCTGGTCCAGCGGCGTGGTGCGCGCCAGAAGCAACATCAGGTCGGAGTGCTGCACGCGTGAGGTCCAGACCTTTTGCCCATTGACGATGTAGCGCTCGCCTTTGCGAACCGCCATTGTCTTGAGCCTGGTGGTATCGGAGCCGGTGGTGGGTTCGGTCACCGCGAACGACTGCAGTCGCAGTTTTCCTGCGGCAACGTCCGGCAGATACTTGTGCTTTTGCGCTGCGGAGCCATGGCGCAGCAGCGTGCCCATGATGTACATCTGCGCATGGCAGGCGCCGGAGTTGGCGCCCGAGCGGTTCACCTCTTCGAGGATAATCGAGGCCTCGGTGATGCCGAGCCCGGCCCCGCCGTACTCCTCCGGAATCAGTGCCGACAGCCATCCGGCGTCGGTCAGCGCACGAACGAACTCTTCGGGATAGGCGCGTGCTTCGTCGAGTTTGCGCCAGTACTCGCCGGGGAAACGCGAGCACAGGTCGCGCACCGCGGCGCGGATCTGCTGATGGGATTCTGCCCGGTCCATTGTTGTGGCGATTGTCCTGCCGCTGAAACAAAAAAGGGCTGGCTCGACGGCCAGCCCTTTTCGGTGGGTCTGCTTATTTTCCGAGGAGTTTCTGCAACTCGCCGGACTCGTACATCTCGCGAATGATGTCCGCGCCGCCGACGAACTCGCCCTTGACGTAAAGCTGCGGAATCGTCGGCCACTTGGAGAATTCCTTGATGCCCTGGCGGATGTCCTGATCGGCCAGAACATCCACGGTGGCGACATTCTCGACGCCGCAGGCCTCGAGAATCTGCACTGCCGATGCGCTGAAACCGCACATCGGCGCGTCCGGCGTGCCCTTCATGTACAGCACGATCGGATTGCCGGTGACCTGCTGCTTGATCTTTTCCTGTGCATCCATTGGCGATACCCCTGGAAGATTGAAGGGAGTGCCCATTCCGGATCATGCCCGGCAGAGACACTCCCGTTAGACGGCTGCGATGTTAACGACTCGGCGAATCGGGCGTCAATAGGCGCCCGCCGGCAATTCGCGGCAATCCCGCAATATCGGCACGGAATACCAGCTCACCAAAGCCCGCATTACGTAAAAGGTCTCTGCAAGCCTCGGCTTGATTGTAGCCGTGCTCGAGTAGCAGCCAGCCGCGCGGGCGCAGATACTTCGGCGCAGCACCGACGATACGGCGAAGCTCCGCGAGTCCGTCGGCACCGGCGGCGAGCGCCGGGCGCGGCTCGAAGCGCAGGTCGCCCCGCCGCAGATGTGGGTCGCCTGCGGCGACATAAGGCGGGTTCACCACGATCAGATCGAAACGGCGGCCGCCCAACGCCGCGAACCAGTCGCTTGACAGGAACTCCACCTCGACGTCGAGCGCGGCAGCATTCTCGCGCGCCAATGCCAATGCGGGAGTCGAACTGTCCACCGCGGTGACCTGTGCCGCAGGCCGTTCGCGCGCGATCGCGACGGCGATGCATCCGCTGCCGGTGCCGAGATCCAGCACCTTGCGCGCTTCGTCCCGCGGCAGCCTTTCCAACGCCGCTTCCACCAGCTCCTCGGTTTCGGGGCGTGGGACCAGCACGTCGGGCGTGACACGCAACGGCAGCCCGTAGAACTCCTTCACACCGACCAGGTAGGCGACCGGGTGACCACTCACCCGGAGTGCCACAAGAGTGCGGAATCTTTCCGCGGCTTCGGAATCGGCCACTTGGTCCGGGTGAGCGGTCACCCAGGCTCGCGTTACGCCCAGCGCGAAACCCAACAGCACCTGCGCTTCGCGCCGCGCTTCGGCCGCATCCCGGTCTGCAGCCAGGTCCCGCACCGCTTGGTCGAGAAGCGCGCCGACTGTTGCGATCACGTTTGGGTCGCGACCATGTCCTCTGCCATTGCGGCAAGCTGTTCGGCCTGATGCTCGGCCATCAGGGCGCCGATCAGCTCGTCGAGCACGCCGTCGATGATCTGATCGATTTTGTACAGCGTGAGGTTGATGCGGTGATCGGTGACGCGTCCCTGAGGGAAGTTGTAGGTGCGGATACGTTCGGAGCGGTCGCCGCTGCCGATCAGCGACTTGCGGGTCGCCGCCTGTTTTGCCTGCTGCTCACGCAACTGCTTGTCCTTGATGCGAGCAGCCAGCACGGCCAGCGCCTGAGCCTTGTTCTTGTGCTGGGAACGGTCGTCCTGGCACTCGACCACGATACCCGTCGGGACGTGGGTCACGCGCACGGCGGAATCGGTCTTGTTGATGTGCTGGCCGCCAGCGCCGGAAGCGCGGAAGGTGTCGATGCGCAGTTCCGCGGGATTGAGCACCACGTCCTCGACCGCATCGACTTCCGGCAGCACCGCCACCGTGCAGGCACTGGTGTGGATGCGGCCCTGGGTCTCGGTCTGGGGCACGCGTTGCACGCGATGGCCTCCGGACTCGAATTTGAGTTTCGAGTAGGCGCCGTAGCCGATGATCTTGGCGATCACCTCCTTGTAGCCGCCCATTTCGCTCGGGCTTTCCGAAATCAGGTCCACTTTCCAGCCCTGGCGTTCGGCGTAGCGGGTGTACATGCGGAACAGGTCGCCGGCAAACAGCGCGGATTCGTCGCCGCCGGTGCCGGCGCGGATTTCCAGGAAGATATTGCGCTCGTCGCTCGGATCCCTGGGCAGCAATTGCCTTTGCAGCTCGGCCTCGATCCCCGCGAGCCTCTGTTTGCCTTCGCGCACTTCGGCTTCGGCCAGTTCGCGCATTTCCGGGTCGCCTGCCAACTGCAATGCCGAGATGACGTCCCGCTCGGCTGCCTTGTAGGCGTTGTAGAGTTCGACCACCGGCATGATCTCGGCATGCTCGCGGGTGAGCTTGCGGTAATTGTCGAGATTCTTCGTGACGTCTTCGCCGGAGAGCAACGCGCTGAGTTCCTCCAACCTGGCGGACAGTTGCGCCAGCTTGGAAGCAATCGAAGGTTTCATTCCGGCGGATTGACCTGGTAAAGGCGGGCGAGCGCCGCGACCAGGGAATCGCGCTCCCTGGCTTCGGCGGAACTGAGTGCGTGCGTCGGTGCGTGCAGGAACTTGTTGGTCAGCGCATGGGAGAGTTTCTCGAGCACTTTCTGCGGCTCTTCGCCCTTCGCCAGCAGCTTCGCGGCACGGTCGAACTCGTGGCGGCGCATGCGTTCCGCGTGATCCCGCAGCGCGCGAATGGTGGGCACCAGTTCGCGGGTCTCGAACCAGTGCATGAAATCGTGAACGCTGGCATTGATGATCGCCTCCGCCTGCGCCACCGCCGCCTGGCGGGTGTCGAGGCCTTCCTGAAGGATCTTGCCGAGGTCGTCCACGCTGTAAAGAAACACGTCATCGAGCTCGGACACTTCGGCTTCGACGTCGCGCGGCACCGCCAGATCGATCATCAGCATCGGCCGGTGCCGGCGCGCCTTGATCGCGCGCTCGATCATGCCTTTGCCGAGTATCGGCAACTGGCTTGCCGTACAGGACACCACGATGTCGTGCATTGCCAACTGCTCGGGCATGTCATTGAGGGTGATCGCCTGCCCCTGGAAGCGGGCCGCCAGTTCCTCGCCGCGCTCCAGCGTGCGATTGGCAAAGGTCGTGTGGCGCGGCTGTTTGGCGGCGAAGTGCGCGGCACAGAGTTCGATCATTTCGCCGGCTCCGATGAACAACACTTTCTGCTCGCCGATGCTCGGATAAATGCGTTCGGCGACCTTTACCGCGGCCGCGGCCATCGACACCGAGTTGGTGCCGATCTCGGTCTGGGTGCGCACTTCTTTCGCCACCGAGAATGTGGACTGGAACAGTTTGTGAAGCACGGTGCCGAGCGTACCGGCATGCTCGGCGGACTTCACCGCGTCCTTCATCTGTCCGAGAATCTGCGGCTCGCCCAGTACCATGGAATCCAGCCCGCTCGCCACCCGGAACGCATGCGCGACCGCGCGCTCGCGCGTAAGGGTATAGAGGAAGGGCTCGAGCGATTGCGACTTGAGATGATGAAAGCGCGCCAGCCAGTCGATCGCGCGGTCGGGTTCCGGGGTGCTGCAATAGACCTCGGTGCGGTTGCAGGTGGAAATGATCGCCGCCTCCCTGACCTGTTCGTGATTCACCAGGTCGCGTAGCGCCTCTTCCACATTGGCGGCGTGAAAAGTCACCTGCTCGCGAACCGCGAGCGGGGCTGTTTTGTGATTGACGCCGAAAGCAAAAAGCTGCATCGGAACCCTGAAACGACAAGGGACCTGACGGCCCCGGAAAGGCCGTCAATTATAAGCCAAATGGGGGCTTTCCCTTGGATTCAGGGGTTTGGAACAGGCTTTTGAAAAATACAAATGACGCCGGAAGAGATGGTGGCCAAGTACGCAATCACCCTTGATCGATTTTGCCGTGCGCCGCGCGCCGGCGAATTCGATGGTGGCCAAGGGCGCAATCAACCTTGATCGATTTTGCCGCGCGCTGCGCGCGGGGCGAAATCGATGGTGGCCAAGGGCGGAATCGAACCACCGACACAAGGATTTTCAGTCCTCTGCTCTACCGACTGAGCTACTTGGCCACGCGTCCGAAACGTCAGAACGGCCGCTCCGGAAAGCGCGGGATTCTACCCGAAAACCCTCGACCCAGGTCAATTCACGCCAGGAGGACAACCTTGCGCTTGCGGGCCCCAGATCAGCATCAGGCGACAGCGAAATACTGCGGACCGAATATCGCGTGCCTTTGCATGCAAAAAACTTCCCGGTGCTCACGGGCATGGATGTTTTATGCGGGTTTCTCGATCACCCTGCAACTGCCGCAAGATAAAGTCGGACTTTCAGGACGATCAGTATCGCTTCGAGCAACAGCAGAAAAAACAGCGCGAGAAACCCGATATGCTGATCGACGACAAAGCGCGGT